>JAJXZZ010000165.1 GCA_021779795.1 Acidobacteriota bacterium
GGCTCCGCAGCCCCTGGAGGATCTTGATGGTCTCGTCGACCGAGGGCTCCTCGACGATGACCTTCTGGAGCCGGCGCGCCAGGGCGCGGTCCTTCTCGATCTGCTTGAACTCCTCGAACGTCGTGGAGCCGACGATCCGCAGCTCGCCGGCGGTCAGGACGGGCTTGATGAGCGTCGCGAGGTCCATCGTCCCGCCGGTGGTCGCGCCGGCGCCGATGGTGGCGTGGATCTCGTCGATGAAGAGGATGGGCAGGCGCCGGCTCTTGAGGGCGGCGAGCACCATCTTGAACCGCTCCTCGAAGTCGCCCCGGAAGCGCGTGCCCGCCAGCAGCGCGGCGGTGTCGAGGCTGTAGATCTCGGCCCCGCGCAGGATGCCCGGCACGTCCTCCTCGATGAGGCGCAGGGCGAGGCCCTCGGCCAGCGCGGTCTTGCCGACGCCGGCGTCGCCGACGAAGACGGGGTTGTTCTTGCGGCGGCGGCAGAGGATCTCGAGCGTGCGCTGCAGCTCGACCGTGCGGCCGATGAGCGGGTCGAGGACGCCGGCGCGGGCGCGCTCGGTGAGATTGACCGCGTAGGTCGCCAGCGGGTCGCGCTGCGCCGGCTGCCCCTCGCCCGCCTGCGCCGGGGCCGGGCGGTGCCGCCCGTCGTCGCCGGGGGCGGGCGGCTGGGGGACCTTCGCGATGCCGTGCGAGATGTAGTTGAGGACGTCGAGCCGGGTGACGCCCTGCGCCTCGAGCAGCTGGCTGGCGTAGGCGTTGGGCTGCTGCAGGATGGCGGCGACGATGTCGCCGGCGTTGACCTCGGGCTTGCCGGCGCTCTGGACGTGGAGCACCGCCGTCTGGAGCACGCGGCGGAACGCGCGCGTCTGCTCGGGCTCCTTCTCCATGCCCCGCGGGTACTGCTCAACCGAGCCGGACAGGAAGGCGTCGAGCTCGCGGCGCAGGCGCGGCAGGTCGGTGCCGCAGGCGGCCAGGATCCGCTCGCCCTCCATGTCGTGCGTGAGCACGTAGAGCAGGTGCTCGAGCGTCAACGTGGTGTGCCGCCGGGAGACGGCCTCCCGGTAGGCGATGTGCAGCAACATCTCGACCGCAGCGCTGAACATGACGGTCCTCGGACTCTCCGACGCGGCGTGCTACGCCTCTTCGATGCTCGCTTTCAACGGGAACCCGCGCTCGCGGGCCAGGCCGTGCACGAGGCCGACCTTCGTCTCGGCGATCTCGTGCGGGTAGACGCCGGCGGCGCCCCGGCCCTGGCAGTGCACCTGCATCATGACGCGGTAGGCCTCGGCCGGGTGCATCAGGAAGACCGACTCCAGCACCGACACCACGAAATCCATCGTCGTGTAGTCGTCGTTGTGGAGCACGACCCGGAACAGCGGCGACCGCCGCACCTCCTGGTCGGTCCGCTCGGCGATCCCGGTCTCTCGGGCAGGGCGCTGGTTCGTCATGGGGTCATCGGACGCCGGCCCGGGCCGCGTCCGTCATCCTCCGGCATCGGGCGTCTCGCCGGTAGCTCCAGTATAAGCCCTGGGTGCGGAGGCGGGGCGCGCGACGCGGCCGGTACGGTATACTGACTCATCGGTCATTTCGATGACCGCCCGGGTCAGCAATGGGCCCGAGGAGGGCGCGTTGACGGCGATGACCCGCACGAAAAGAGAGATCGTCACCGAGTTCCGCACCGCGGAGATCCTCGAGGCCGCCTACCGCGTGTTCGCCGAGCGGGGGTTCGACGAGGCCACCATGGCGGAGATCGCCCGCGCGGCCGGCGTCGCCAAGGGGACCCTCTACCTCTACTACCCGTCCAAGCAGGAGATCTACGAGGCGGCGCTCCGGCAGAGCGCGGTCGAGGTGGATGCCCGCACCAAGGCGGCGCTCGAACGGGCCGCCGGCGTGGACGGGAAGATCCGGGCGTTCATCGAGACCAAGCTGCGGTTCTTCGAGGAGCACCGCGACTTCTTCCGGCTCACGGAGCGGGCGTACGGGTACCCCGCCCGCCACGCGAGCCAGCACGCCCGGCTGGTCGACGAGCTGCGCCTCGGGCAGGTGAAGCTGCTCGACCAGATTCTCCAGCAGGCCGTCCGGCGCAAGGCCGTCCGGCCGGTGCGCACGGAGGCCGCGGCGTTCGCGATCTTCGACCTCACCCGCAGCATCGTCACCCAGCGCCTCCGGGGGGCGAGCCGGGCCACCCTCGACGACGACATCGCGTTCGCGTTCGAACTGACGTGGAAAGGAATCGGATACCGATGAGCACCAGGCTGACAGGCAGGGCGTGGCGCCTCGGCGCGCTCGCGCTGGCCGGGTTGACCGCGCTGGCCGGCACGGGACGGGCGCAGCAGCCCGGCGGCGCGCCGCAGCTGCCGAAGGAGGGCGGTACGCCGCTCCCGGCGGCGACGAGCATCCTGGCCGCGGGGCAGGGCCTCGTGGCCGGCGGGGTGCCGGCCGGGACGCCGACCGGCGGAGTGCTCCCCCTGTCGATTGCCGACGCCATCGCCCGGGGGCTCAAGCAGAACCTCGGCGTCGTGCTCGGAGAGCAGAACGTCAAGGCCGCCAACGGCTCGCGGTGGCAGGCGCTGAGCGGGGCGCTGCCGCGCGTCGGCGCCACGTTCGGCCAGGCCCGGGAGGAGATCAACCTCGAGGAGTACGGCTTCCCCGTGGCGCCCGGGACCTCGCCCATCATCGGGCCGTTCAACGTCTCGTCGCTGCACGTCACCGCGACCGCGCCGATCTTCGACTACTCGGCCATCCAGCGGGCCAGGGCCGGCCGCGAGGCCGCCACGGCTGCGGCGCACTCGTTCCGCGACATTCGCGACCTGGTGGTGTTCTCGACGATCAACATGTACCTGCAGGCCGTGACCGGCGCGAGCCGGATCGAGGCGGCGCGCGCCCAGCTCCAGACCGCGCAGGCGCTGTACGACCGGGCCGTCATCCAGAAGCAGGCCGGCGTCGTGGCCGGGATCGAGGTGCTGCGGGCGCAGGTGCAGCTGCAGTCGCAGCAGGAGCGGCTCATCTACTACAGGAACGAGTTCGCCAAGGAGAAGCTGGCGCTCGAGCGGGCCGTCGGCATCCCGCTCGGGCAGGAGATCGCGCTCACCGACCGCGCGCCGTACGCGCCGCTCCAGACCATGACGCTCGACGCGAGCCTGAAGCAGGCGTACGCCTCGCGCGAGGACCTCAAGAGCGCGGAAGCGGTCCTCCAGGCCGCGCGGTCGTCGCGGCAGGAGGCGATCGGCGAGGCGCTGCCCTCGGCCCACCTCGTGGCCGACGTCGGCAGGAGCTCGAGCGCGTGGGACTCGCTCAAGGGCACCTACGCCGTGCAGGCCACGGTGACCGTTCCGCTCTTCCAGGGCGGGCGGGTGCACGGGGCCGTGGCCGAAGCCGACGCGAAGATCAAGCAGCAGGAGGCCCAGGTCGCCGACCTGCGCGCGCGCATCGAGTACGAGGTCCGCTCGGCGCTGCTGGACATGCAGGCGGCCGACGACCGGGTCCGCGTCGCCAGGAGCGCCGCCGACCTGGCCGGCGAGCAGCTCACCCAGGCGCAGGACCGGTTCGCCGCGGGCGTGTCGAGCAACATCGAGGTCGTGCAGGCGCAGGAGGCGGTGGCCACGGCGACCGACAACTACCTGTCCGCCCTGTACGCCCACAACCTGGCAAAGATTTCCCTCGCTCGCGCCATCGGGCTCTCCGAGGAGCGCGCGCAGCAGTTTCTCGGAGGCGCCGAATAATGGCCGGCCGTGTTGATCAACGGGAGAGTGTCACCATGAGCGATGCATCGCGAGCCGGCGCGCCGGCGCCGGGCGCCGGCGTCGGGGGATTCCTCCGCCAGCGTCGCGGCCGCCGGCTGCTCGTCCTCGGCGGCGTGGTCGTCCTCGCGGCGGTGGCCGGGATCTGGTGGTACATGAGCGGGCACGAGTCCACCGACGACGCCCAGGTGGACGGCCACATCATCCCGATCGCGGCGCGCGTCGGCGGCACGGTGGCCGAGGTGAAGGTGGACGACAACCAGGTCGTCAAGGCGGGCGACCTGCTGTTCACGATCGACCCGCGCGACTACCAGACCGCGCTCCAGCGGGCCGAGGGGGACTACGCGGACGCCGTCGCGGCGCTCGCCGCGGCGAAGGCCGGCGTCCCCATCACCTCCACGACGACGGCCAGCCAGGTCAGCTCGGCCGGCGCCAACGTCGACCGCGCCATGGCGGGGACGCAGGCGGCCGCCCGCGACGTCGAGGCCTCGAGAGCCCGGCTCGCCGTGGCGCAGGCGCGGCTGAAGGAGGCCCAGGCCAACGCCACGCGCACGGCGCGCGACTTCGAGCGGATGAAGCAGCTCATCGCCCACGACGAGATCTCGCAGCAGCAGTACGACGCGGCCCTCGCCGCGGCCGAGGGCGCGCGCGCCGCCGTGGAGTCGGCGCAGGCCACCATCGCCGAGGCGACCCAGGCGGTGTCGATCTCCGAGAGCCGGAAGGTGCAGGCGGCGAATGCGCTGGTCCAGGCCGAGCTGCGCACGGCGAAGACCGCGCCCGACCAGGTGACGGTCTCCAAGGCGCGCGCCGAGTCGGCGGTGGCCCGGGTGGAGGAGGCCAAGGCGGTGCTCGAGCAGGCGAGGCTCAACATGGACTACACCGTCGTGCGGGCGCCGATGTCCGGCCGCGTCAGCAAGAAGAGCGTCGAGCCCGGGCAGGTCATCCAGGCCGGGCAGCCGGCGCTGGCCATCGTCCCGCTCAGCGACATCTGGATCACCGCCAACTTCAAGGAGACGCAGCTGCGGAAGATGCATCCCGGCCAGCGCGTGACGGTGTCGGTGGACGCCTACGATCGGACCTACGAAGGGCACGTCGACAGCATCGCCGCCGCGACGGGCGCCCGCTTCAGCCTGCTGCCGCCCGAGAACGCCACGGGCAATTACGTGAAGGTCGTCCAGCGGGTGCCGGTGAAGATCGTGCTCGAGCCGGGGCAGGACTCCGACCACCGGCTGCGGCCCGGCATGTCGGTCGTGCCGACGGTGCACACGCGGTAAGGGCGAACCAAGGAGCGCGACCGATGGTGCACACGATCGATCTCGAGTTCGCAGGGCGGCCCGGCGCCATCGCGGCCGGCCTCATCGAGGGTCCCGGCGGGCTGGCCCTGGTCGACCCGGGGCCGGCGTCGTGCCTCGGCACGCTGCGGACCAAGCTGGCCGCGCGCGGGCGGGCGCTCGAGGAGGTCGAGGCGATCCTCGTGACGCACATCCACCTCGACCACGCGGGCGGCGTCGGGGCGATCGTGCGCGCCAACCCGCGCGCCCGCGTCTACGTGCACCGCCGGGGCGCGCCCCACGTGGTCGATCCTTCGAAGCTGCTGGCGAGCGCGACCCGCCTCTACGGTGACGCGATGGACCGGCTGTGGGGCGAGGTGCTGCCCGTGCCGGCCGACCGCGTCCAGCCGCTCGAGGGCGGGGAAGTGCTGCACGCCGCCGGCCTCGAGGTCCGCGTGGCCGACACCCCCGGCCACGCGTGGCATCACGTGAGCTACCTCGAGACGGCGGACGGGACGGCCTTCACCGGCGACGTCGGGGGCATCCGCGTGGGCGCGCCGCTGCTGGTCGTTCCGCCCACGCCGCCGCCCGACATCGACGTCGAGGCGTGGACCGAGAGCCTGGCCCGGATCCGGGCGTGGAACCCGGCGTCCGTGTTCGTGACGCACTTCGGGCGGTTCGAGCGGCCGCTCGACCACCTCGCCGACCTCGAGGCCCGGCTGATCGACATGGCCGGCTGGGTGCGCACGCTGCTCGACGACGCGTCGCTCGACGACGGGCAGAGGCAGGAGCGGTTCGAGGCGCGCCTGGTGGAGTCGTTCCAGCACGCCCTGCCGGACGCGGAGTGGGTGCGGCGGTACGCCGCCGTCGTCCCCGTCGAGCACGGGTGGCTGGGGCTGGCTCGGTACTGGCGGAAGCGTCAGGGCGTGGAGAACGCTTCGTAGAGCATCGCGGCGGCCCGGCCCCGGTCCGCCTCGGGGACGACGTAGGTGCAGCGGCGTCCGGCCCGCTCGCACGCCCGGACCGCGATGGCCCGTTCCTCGAACTGCCGGACCCATCGCGGGTGGCGCGCCTCGAGCGTCGGGGCGTCACCGACGACCGACACCCAGCAGCACCGCTCGGCGGCCCCCGCCGGACCGGCTGGCATCCCCGACAGGACCTCGCGGAGGCCGGCGGCCTTGTCGTCGGCCGCGCCCGCGACCACCACGCCCCGCTCGTCGTCGACGAGACTCATGATCAGGCGGTGCCGCTCCCACGAGCCGCGCGTGGCCTCGTCGGCCGCGCCCGCCGGCAGCGCGACCGTCTCCATCGGCGGCAGCAGCGCAAGGCCGACGAGCGGCGCCTCGTCGGCGACGTCGTCGACGAGCGTGCCGGGCGCGTCCGAGAAGGTCGAGCGGACGAGGATGGGCGTGCGGCCGGCCTGCCCGGCGGCGAGGGCCCGCGGGTGGACGACCTTGGCGCCGAAGCGCGCCAGTTCGTGCATCGCGCCGTAGCTGACGCGTCCGAGGACGCGCGCGCCGGGCACGACGCGCGGATCGGCGACGGCGACGCCGTCCACGTCGGTGAAGATGTCCACGCGGCGCGCGCCGAGCGCGACGCCGAGCGCCACGCCCGACGTGTCGCTCCCGCCCCGGCCGAGGGTGGTGAAGTCGAGCGTGTCCGGCGCGACGCCCTGGCCGCCCGTGACCACCGGCACCTGGCCGGCCGCCATCAGCGCCCGCAGGCGCGCGGTGTCGATCCGGTCGATGCTCGCCTCGACGTGGCGGCCGTCGGTGTAGATGCGCGCCTGGGCCGAGGTCAGGCCGACCGCGGGGATCCCCGCCCGCTTCAGCGCCTGCGACACGACGGCGGCGGCGATCGCCTCGCCGCAGGTGAACAGGAGGTCGTAGTCGGCCGGGGCCACGGGGCCGCCGTCGGCCCGCAGCAGGTCCAGGAGCGTGTCGGTCGCGTAGGGATCGCCGCGCCGGCCCATGGCCGAGACGACGACGGCGATGCCGGCGCCTTCGTCCCGCGCGCGGCGCACGTGCTCGACGACCCGCGCCCGCCGCTCGGGCGTCGAGACCGACGTGCCGCCGAATTTCTGCACCAGGACCGGCGCGCGCGTCATGGCACGCGCACC
>JAJXZZ010000166.1 GCA_021779795.1 Acidobacteriota bacterium
GCCCCGCGGCCGCCCGCCGCCGAGACGGCCATGGGCGCGGCGTTCTCGCGCCTGCTGAAGCGCACGTAGCCGTCTTGAACGGCGAGGATCCTCGCGAATGAGTGACGCTCTGTTCGCGCCGGTCAAGACGGCGAAAGCCCCCCGCGCGCGCGGGGCCGGCCAACAGCGTCTCCGGCCCGGCGAGGCGGGTCTGCCCGTCGGCCTGGGGTCCGCCTCGCTGGCCGAGGCAGCCCCTCTGCCGCTGGCGGCGGTCATCTTCGACATGGACGGCGTGCTCGTCGACTCCGAGCCGATCCATTTCGAGGCGACGCGGTCGCTGCTCGCCGATCACGGCGTGCGCTACTCGCACGAGATCAACGACAATTTCTTCGGCTGCACGGATCGCGACGTCTTCCGGCTGCTGCGGGCGCGGTACCGCCTGGCGCCGCCGGAGGCCTCGCTGGCCGCGGCCTGGATCGCGCGGGTCGTGGCGTTGCTCGGCGGGCCGCTGCAGCCGATGCCGGGCGTGCCCGCCGTGCTGGACGCGCTGCGGGCGGCCGGGCTGCGCCTGGCGCTGGCCTCGTCCTCCGCGCCGGCGATCATCCGGGCCACGCTCGCCGGGCTCGGCCTGGACGCCAGGTTCGAGGTGGTGGTGTCCGGCCACGACGTGGAGCGGGGGAAGCCCTCGCCCGACATCTTCCTCGAGGCCGTGCGCCGCCTCGGCCTCCCGCCGGCGGCATGCCTGGTGGTCGAGGACTCGTTCAACGGCGTGTCGGCGGCGGTCTCCGCGGGCATTCGCGCGGTGGCCGTGCCATGTTCCTCGACGAGAGGGCAGGACTTCTCGCTCGCCTCGGCCCGCCTGAAGGATCTCCTGGAACTCCCCGCCTGGGTCGGAGCCAACCGGTAGCCGTCCGGTCGCGCCGCCGCCTTCAGCGGCGGAAGGCGTCCAGCAGCGCGGCCGCCGTCGAGACGGCGCGTACCGGGTCGTCGCCGATCGCGGTCTCGTCCGACAGCACGATGCCCGCGTAGCCCCTGGCGGCCAGGTCGAAGAGATGGCAGACCTCCGACCGCGTCGGCTCGGCGTGGCGCACGAGGTGCTCGAGCACCTGGCCGGCCATCAGCACGGGAACCGGGAGGCGGGCAGGGTCGAACCCGGCGACGAACCGCGCGAGGCCGGCGGGGCCGAGCTGCACGCCGAGATCGCCGCGGCAGATCCAGGCGGCGTCCACGCGGCGCGCGAGGGCGTCGAGTTGGGGCAGCGCGTCGGCCCGCTCGATCTTCCCGACGACGAGGCTGCGCGGGGACAGGGCCCGGAGCCACGCGGCCTCGGTCCCGTCCAGCATGAACGAGAAGGCGAGCGCCCCGGCGTCGTGCCGCGCGGCGGCTTCGCACGCCGCCGCGTCGCGCGCGGTGAGCCGGTCCAGCCGCACGGGGTGCTGCACGACGTTGATGCCCTTGTTCGGCAGCAGGTGCCCGCCGCAGGCGACGCGCGCCTCGATGCCGCCTGCGGTCGCGGCGACAACCTCCAGCAGGATCCGGCCGTCGTCCAGGCTCAGCGTGTCGCCGCGCCGGGCCTGCGCGAACAGCTCGGCGTGGGGCACCACGAGGTCGGCCTCGCCCCGGGGCGCGAGCGTCACCCTGGCGCCCGCGGCGACGTTCCGGGGGGCCGGCAGCGCCACGCGCATCTTCGCCCCCTGCAGGTCCACGACCACGGGCGCGCCGGGGCAGGCGCGCCCGAGATCGGCGAGGGCGGCGGCCAGCCGATCGGCGTCGAGGTGCGAGGCGTTCAGCCTGAACGCCGTGGCGCCGGCCTCGGCCATGTCGGCAGCACGTCCTGCGGAGGCGGGCCCGATGGTGGCGACGATCTGGAGGCCGGACGCGCGGCCCGGTGAATCGAGGGGGAGAAACCGCATCGAAGCTGGCGCGGAAGAAGCCGGCGGCCGGGCGCCGACGAGGAATCGGCGTCCGGCCGCCATCGCGCGACCTGGTTGCGCGGCGCGGTCCGCGCCTACTGGTTGCCGTCGATCGCGAGCAGCTCGATGTCGAACACGAGCATGCCCTTCGGCGTGTTCGGGTTGTCGCTGCCGTCGTAGGCCAGCTTGCCCGGGATCCAGAAGCGGGCCTTTTCGCCGGGGACCATCATCTGCACCCCTTCGGTCCAGCCCTTGATGACCTTGTTCAGCGGGAAGCTGGCCGCGGCGCCCCGCATCACCGAGCTGTCGAACATCCGGCCGTCGGTCGTCCAGCCGGAGTACTGAACCGTCACCGTGCTGCTGGCCTTCGGATGCGCCGTGCCCGTGCCGGGCGCGAGGACCTTCATCGCCAGGCCGGACTTCGTGAACTGCGCGTCCTGCGGCGGGGCGGCCACGTCGGCGGGATCCGTCGGCACCGGCGTGACGTCGAGCAGCACGAGGTCGAGCATCATCGGCCCCTTCGGCTTGCCGGCGGCGCCGCCGAACGCCAGCTTCTCGGGCAGCCAGACGCGCAGCTTCTCGCCGACGGTCATCAGGCCGAGGGCTTCCTTGAGGCCGGGGAGCATCAGGCGGCTCATCAGCATCGGATGCGTCGGCGGCCCGAAGTTGCCGGGCTTGTCCGGCGACGATTCCGCGGTCCAGAAGGACGCGGCCACCTTGACCAGGTCCGCGTCGGTGGGACGGACGGTTCCGCTTCCGGGAGATTCGACCTTGTACGCGAGGCCAGAAGCCGTCTTCAGAGCATCCGCCGGGGGATTCTCAACCTGGGCAGCCATGGTGGGCTGCGCCGGAGCCTGTGCGAGCGCGGAGTGGGGAAGACCAAGCGCGACCACGGCGAAGACAGCGAGTGCGACGACTGACATCCGTCGAGCTGAAGAAATCATAGGGGCCAATCCTCTCAGGTTCCGGCGCCCCGAGGCAAGCGTTTTGTGCCGGCCTCAGACGGCGCGCAGGCGCTCGGCCGCGCGCTCGAGCGTGTCGTCCTTCTTCGCGAAGCAGAACCTCAGGACGGGCGGCGCGTCGGAGGCGTAGAGGAAGGCCGATGTCGGAATCGACGCGACGAGGCGCTCGCGCAGCAGGCGCATCGCGAAGTCGTGGTCGCGCTCCCCCGTGATGGCGGAGTAGTCGAGCAGCTGGAAGTAGGTGCCCTGGCTGGGGATCGGGCGGAAGCGGGACCCGCGCAGCAGCGAGAGGAACAGGTCGCGCTTGCGCTGGTAGAACGCCCCCACCCCGCGGTAGGGGTCCCGCGCCCGCAGCGCCTCCGCGTAGGCGAGCTGCGTCGGCGTGTGCGTGGCGAAGGTCACGAACTGGTGGATGCGCTGGATCTCGGCCGCCAGGGGCGCCGGGGCCGCGACGTACCCGACCTTCCAGCCGGTCGTGTGAAACGTCTTGCCGAACGAGCCGACCACGCAGCTTCGCGCCGCCAGCGACGGGATCGCGCACACCGAGCAGTGCGCGCGGCCGTCGAACACGATGTGCTCGTACACCTCGTCGCTCAGCACGAGGGCCGGCGTGCGCTCCACGATGGCCGCCAGTTGATCGAGGTCGGCCCGCGCCAGGACCTGGCCCGACGGGTTGTGCGGCGTGTTCAGGATCACCATCCGCGTGCGCGAGGACACCGCGCGCCGCATGTCGTCCCAGTCGATCCGGTAGTCGGGATACCGCAGCGTGACGAAGACCGGCCGTCCCCCGTTCAGCCGCACGACCGGGACGTAGGAGTCGTAGCAGGGCTCGACGATGACCACCTCGTCGCCGGGGTTGACGAAGGCGGCGATGGCGCAGAACAGCGCCTCGGTCGCCCCCGACGTGATCGTGATCTCGGTCGCGGGGTCGTACGTCGCCCCCTGGGCGCGCGCGACCGCGGCGGCAATCGCCTCGCGCAGCGCCAGCACGCCCGGCATCGGCGCGTACTGGTTGTTGCCCTGCTTCATGTGGGCCGTGACGGAGGCGACGAGCGCCGGGTCGCAATCGAAATCGGGAAAACCCTGGGCCAGGTTGATCGCCCCGTGCTCGACGGCCAGCCGGGTCATGACCGAAAAGACGGTGACGCCGACGTCGGGCAGCTTGGACGCCACCGGGGGGCACGCGGTGCTCATTCGGGAGACTCCTGCCGGTATTCTACGCGACGCCGCGCGCAAGCCGCCGGATGCCGGCACGTCGAGGATGGTTGGGGGAGGAGGGGAGTGAGAGATGGTGGCCAGGCCCAGAATCGAACTGGGGACACCCCGGTTTTCAGCCGAGTGCTCTACCAGCTGAGCTACCTGGCCACCCGCAAGAACAGCAATTCTACAGTGCCGGCGCGCTCGTTGTCGAGAGCGTGTCGCTGGTGACGAGGGCGCCGAGGCGCTGCAGCAGGCGCTCGGCCTGCGTGTCGACGAGCGGCATCGCCGTGCCCGCGTAGAGGAAGCCGTCCTGTCGGGCCCGCTCGACCAGCTGCACGAGGCTGTCGAAGTAGCCCTCGACGTTCAGCAGGCCGCACGGCTTGCGGTGCAGGCCGAGCTGCGCCCACGTCAGCACCTCGAAGAGCTCGTCGAAGGTGCCGTACCCGCCCGGCAGCGCGACGAAGGCCTCGGCGAGCTCGATCATGCGCGCCTTGCGTTCGTGCATCGACCCGACGACATGCAGCTCGGCGAGGCCGCGGTGCGCCCGCTCCCAGCCGACCAGCTGCTCGGGAATCACGCCGACGACCCGGCCGCCCTCGTCGAGCGCGGCGTCGGCGAGATCGCGCATCAGGCCGACGTTGCTCCCGCCGTAGACGAGCGTGAGGCCGCGGCGCGCGGCGTCGCGGCCGAGCGCGCGGGCGGCGTCGGCGTAGGCGGCTCGCGCGCCGGGGCTGGAGCCGCAGAAGACGCAGACCGACTTCACCGCCCCCTCCGACGCTCGACGACGCGCCACCGGGTGCCGCCCCGGACGAACCAGGCGACCAGGACGCCGATCACCAGCCCGGCCAGGACGTCGCTCGGGTAGTGCACGCCGAGGTACACGCGTGAGATGCACACGCCGCCGGCGGCCAGCCAGAAGACAGGGCCGGCGGCCGGCCAGGCCGACGCCAGCATGAACGCGCCGGCGCCCGAACTGGCCGCGTGGCCGGAAGGGAAGGACGGCGTGGACGGCATGCGCACCCAGGCCGAGTCTTCGAGGCTCACGGGCGGCCTCGCGCGATGCACGATCGGCTTCAGCACGCCGTCGGAGACGGCCCAGGCGAGCAGCACCGCCAGGCCGATCTGCCACGCCGCCATCCGGCGGCGTCGGTCGATCAGGGCCGTGCCGACGGCCGCGGCAATCCACAGGGCGCCGCCGGTGCCGGCGATCGTCAGCGCCCACATGAGCGCGTCGAGCCAGGGTAAGCGGTGGGCCGCCACCCAGGCCAGGATCTCGGCGTCCATCGGCTAGGCTTCGGCGGTCTCGCGCACGAGCCCCATCTCCTTGCGCAGCCGGTCTTCGATCGCCTGCGCCGTCTCGGCGTTGTCGCGCAGGAACTGCTTCGCGTTCTCGCGCCCCTGGCCGAGCCGCTCGCCGTTGTAGGCGAACCAGGTGCCGCTCTTGTCGACGATCTTGCGCTCGACGGCGAGGTCGAGCAGGTCGCCCTCCCTCGAGATCCCCTCGCCGTACAGGATGTCGAACTCCGCCTCGCGGAACGGCGGCGCCACCTTGTTCTTGACCACCTTCACGCGCGTGCGGCCGCCGATGATGGTGTCGCCGTCCTTGATGCTCGCGATGCGGCGGATGTCCACCCGCACCGAGGCATAGAACTTGAGCGCGCGGCCGCCGGTCGTCGTCTCGGGGTTGCCGAACATCACGCCGATCTTCTCGCGCAGCTGGTTGATGAACACCAGGCAGGTCTTCGACTTCGACACGACGCCGGTGAGCTTGCGCAGCGCCTGCGACATCAGCCGGGCTTGCAGGCCCATCTGCGCCTCGCCCATCTCGCCTTCGATCTCGGCCCGCGGCACGAGCGCCGCCACCGAGTCGACCACGACGACGTCCACGCCGCCCGAGCGCACCAGCACCTCGACGATCTCGAGCGCCTGCTCGCCGTTGTCCGGCTGCGAGACGAGCAGGTTGTCGATGTCCACGCCCAGCTTCTTGGCGTACGTGGCGTCGAGCGCGTGTTCGGCGTCCACGAACGCGGCCATCCCGCCGAGCTTCTGGGCCTGCGCGATGACCTGCAACGCGAGCGTGGTCTTGCCCGACGACTCGGGGCCGAAGATCTCGATGACGCGGCCGCGGGGCACGCCGCCGATGCCGAGGGCGAAGTCGAGGCTGATCGAGCCGGTGGGAATGGCCTCGACCCCGGGCACGGCACCCCGGGTGCCCAGCCGCATGATCGAACCCTTGCCGAACTGTTTCTCGATCTGGCTCACGGCCACGTCCAGTGCCTTGCTGCGTTCGTTGCGGTCGTCGGCGGGCATCTGCGCTCCTCTCTGATGTGTCACCCGAGCTACGGCATTCTAGGGGCGTGCCGGCTCGAAAGTCAAGCGAAAGGTCGTGTCGTATGAGGGCTAAGAATCAATGAAATCAAATGGTTATGGGCATGATGACTTTCGCCGTCGCGTGGGGGCGACCAGCCGGTCCGGCAGAATCTCCACTTTCGAGGGCCGCCCGGTGAGCACCATCTGCGCCGCCGCCATGCGCCGCCGGCGTCTCAGGCGCGGCCGGTCCGCCCCTCCACCTTCATCCGGCGCACGGTGTCGGCGCCGAGCAGGTCCTGCAGGCGCGACAAGATGACCTCCTGGGACCTCTTCAGTTCGCGGCGCCAGGCCGGCGCCGTCGCCGAGACGGCGAGCGTCCCGTCGCCGGCCAGCGCCACGCTGGTCGCGCGCGCGATCGCCGGCCCGACGGCCAGCCGCCATGCCGCCTCGACCTTGCCGGGCGACATCGGGGCGTGGCGGAGCAGGGTGCGCATCACCGAGGGGATTGCCGCGGTCAGTCGTTCCACAGGGTTCACATTGTCTCACGGCTGGGCGGCGGCGTTGGCCGGTCGCCGCGGACCGCAGCCGATCTCAGCCGGCGTCGTCGGGAGAGTCGTCGACTCCATCGCCCGCCTGTTCCATCGCCGACAGGATCTGTTGAGCCCGGTCCAGGTCGGATTCGCGCACCAGCACGCGCGCGCCGCCGAAGACGGTTTCGGCGCCAGGTTCGAGGCCGAGGAGGTGTTCGTCAGGGAGAAAC
>JAJXZZ010000167.1 GCA_021779795.1 Acidobacteriota bacterium
GCCAGGTACGAAACCATCCAGGTCTTCTACCCCTCGAAGGACGGGACGAAGATCCCGATGTTCATCACCTTCAAGAAGGGGCTGAAGCGAGACGGGCTCAACCCCACGCTGCTCTACGGCTACGGCGGCTTCAACATCCCGATGATGCCCGGCTTCTCGCCGGCGGCCGCCGGGTGGCTGGAAATGGGCGGCGTCTACGCGGTGGCCAACCTGCGCGGCGGCGGCGAGTACGGCCAGGCCTGGTACGACGCGGGGCGCCTGCAGCACAAGCAGAACGTGTTCGACGACTTCATCGCGGCGGCCGAGTACCTGATCCGCGAGAAGTACACCTCGACGCCGAAGCTCGCGATCAACGGCGGCAGCAACGGCGGCCTGCTCGTCGGCGCCTGCCTCACCCAGCGGCCGGACCTCTTCGGCGCGGCGCTCCCGCAGGTGGGCGTGATGGACATGCTCCGCTTCGACAAGTTCACGATCGGCTGGGCGTGGCGCTCCGACTACGGCGAGCCGGACAAGAACAAGGCGGACTTCGAGACGGTGATGAAGTACTCGCCGCTGCACAACATCAAGCCGGGCGTGAAGTACCCGCCAACGCTCGTGACGACGGCCGACCACGACGACCGGGTGGTGCCGGCGCACAGCTTCAAGTTCACGGCGACGCTGCAGGCGGCGCAGGCCGGGCCGGCGCCGATCCTCATCCGGATCGAAACCAAGGCCGGCCACGGGGCGGGCAAGCCGACCGAGAAGGTGATCGAGGAGCGCGCGGACATGTACGGCTTCCTGGTCAAGGAGCTTCACATGACACTGCCTTCCGGCTTCGGCAAGTAGGATCCGGGATTCAGGATTCGGGATTCCGGATTCGCGAAACGGGGGGACGAGGGATCAGGGACGGGGGACGAGGGAGTCAGGATTCGGGAGTCGGGATTCGGCAGACAGGAGGGATGAGCGACCGCATTGGCGGATTCCGGCGACGCGCGGGCTTCCGGCGCGCAACGGCGCGCAACAGAACACCCGTTCTCAGACTCTGGAGACGGGCGCTGGCGGCACCGCCACCCCTCGACCCTTCGGCGGGCTCAGGGTCGCCCTGAGGCCCTCGAAGGGCGACGTCGCTCGGGGTGGCCCTGAGCGGAGTCGAAGGGCCAACCGCCGCGGCACTCTGACACAGGAATCAGGCCCTCGAGCCGGCGTGACGGGCGGACGAGGCCGCGGGGGGCGCTACTTCAGCGCCACCCACACGGCGCCATCCTCGACCTTCGTGCCGTACACACCGATCGACTCGGTGCGGATCTCCTCCATCAAGGCGCCGATCACGCCCAGGTGCTGGCCAACCTTCGGCGGCGGGGGCTCGGTCCCCCAGTCGTGCGGGACCGGGCCCGCGAGCGCCTCGCCGGTCGTGATGTCGAATTGCGCGCAGTGCATCGCGCAGGTGAGAATCGTCCCGCTGAGCGTGCCCCGTTCGAGCGGCGCATTCATGTGGCCGCATCGCCGATCGATCGCGTAGTGCCGGCCGTCGGCACGACAGATCACGATCTCGCGCCCCTCGATCTCAACGGCCGTCATGCCGCCCTCGGCGAGGGCGGCCGTCTCGACGACCCGCACGTACCGATCACCCACGGGGCACCTCCGACAGGGGAATCTGGGGAAGGCTGTCCGGGTCGGTGACGTCCTGGCGGACGAACAGGCCGCACCAGCACCGCTTCATGTAGTCGTAGTGGGCCCGGTGAAACGGGATGCACGGGCAGACGAGCGTCATGTCGTGCGCGCGTTCGCCGGTAATCGGCTGGCAGGGACAGAATGGCACGCCGTGCTTCTGCTCGAGCCCAACCTCCTGCTCGAGCAGGAAGTCTTTCAGTTCCTCGTCCGGCGTGAACTTGTAGCCGAGCGGAGTCACCACCTTCGTGTAGAAGTGGACGAGCGCCCGCTTCCGCGCCTCGACGTTCATGGCGGCACCTCAGAGGCCGAGCAGTTGCTGGTACCGCGCCGGGTTGTAGCCGACGACGACGTCGTCGCCGATCCGGACGAACGGGAAGCCGGTCGCCTGCTTGGCGTCGAGCTCGGCCATGATCCGCTTCTGCGTAGCCTCGTCGGCCAGGTCGTAGTCGATGAAATCGTACGGCACGTCGTGGCTCGCGAAGAAGGCCTTCGTCTTCCGGCACCACGGGCACGTGGAAAGCGTGTACATGCTCACTTTCTTCATCGCGTCTCCTCTTCTTCAACCGATGCCGACGAGGAGCCGGCCGCGGGCGGTTTTCACAGGGAACATTGTCAGATGGAGTTCCCGCCCGTCCAGGAACTCGCCCGTGCGGGCGTCGAACCGCCAGTCGTGGCACGGGCAGGTGAGAACGCCACCAGCCAGGCTGCCGGTGAACAGCGGGCAACCGAGGTGAGGGCACGCGCCGGACATCGCATAGACCTGCCCGCCGACGCGCGCGACGACGAGGTTCACGCCGAGGGGATAGACGGCCTTCATTTCCCCCTCGTCGAGCGCCGCGTCTTCCATGACAACAATCCAGCGCGACGCGCTCGACTGGTCCGGCATCGACGCCTCCTGGAGATGGAGTGTCCCTTCCAGTAGTCTACCGCTGTCGTGGCTTCCCGGGTGCCAATCTTCAAGGGGTCCGAACGGCCGGCCCGGCTGAAACAGGCGTCGGTTCAGAACCGGACCGGTTCGCCGTCAATCCTCAGCGGGGCGGCCGTGCCGGCCCGGACGGCCTCCACGGAACTGTCCGACGCGACCTCCCTCAGGACGAGCCCTTCGGGGGTGACGTCGATCACCGCCAGGTCGGTGATGATCCGGTCCACGACGCCGGGGTCCGGTGAGCGGCGGGGTGCATCGCTCGAGAATTTTCGGCGCGCCATCCCGCGTCGTGTGTTCCATGGCCACGATCACGCGCTTTGCGCCGGCCACCAGGTCCATGGCGCCGCCCATGCCCTTCACCATCTTTCCGGGGATCGACCAGTTGGCCAGGTTGCCCTCCTGGTCCACCTCGAACGCGCCGAGCACGGTGAGGTCGATATGGCCGCCGCGCACCATGGCAAACGAGTCCGCGCTGCTGAAGTAGCAGCAGCCCGGTGTTTCCGACACCGTCTCTTTGCCCGCGTTGATCAGGTCGGGATCGACCTCCGAGTCGAGCGGAGAGGGGCCGACGCCCAGCATGCCGTTCTCCGAGTGCAGGGTGATGTGGATGCCGCGCGGCACGTGGTTCGCCACCAGCGTGGGAAGCCCGATGCCCAGGTTCACGTAGTTGCCGTCGCGCAGTTCCCCCGCCACCCGCCGCACGATCCGCCCGCGTCTGTCCACCTCCGGCCTCCTGTTCACGCCACGGCCGTGCCGTGCGCTAGTCGCCCACCCCGGCCGCGCGAACCACGCGGCGTTCGATCCGCTTCTCGTATCCCGAGCCCTGGAAGATGTGCTTCACGAAAATGCCAGGCGTGACGATGGCGTCGGGGTCGAGCGTGCCCGGCTCCACGAGCTCTTCGGCCTCGGCCATCGTCACCGCTACCGCGGTCGGACAATAGGCCGCATGAGCAGGTTCCGGCGACGCGCGGGCTCCCGGCGCGCAACAGCGCGCAACATCACGCCGGTTCTCAGACTCTGGAGACGGGCGCTGGCGGCACCGCCGACCGCCGCGGCACTGCGCGACTTCAGTCGCCGGGGAGGGGGTGACGGCACTACATCGGCTTGAGATTCTTGTTCAGGCGCTCCGTAATCCGAGCCAGGCTTCTTGCTTTGGCTTCGTCGGACACGGGGGCTCGGTATGCTCCGGCATAGGTCCTCCTGACCGATGCCGACATGGCCTGGAAGTTGGAATGCGCCGGCTCCGTGCCCTTCAGCGCTTCCGAGAGGACGCCGATATCTTCATCCGTCACCGGTCGGAGTCGCGGGGCATCCCAGGTGCCTTGTTTCTTTGCGATCTCGACTTTGGCGCGGCCGTGGTTAGTCATTATGCCCTGCTTTTCGAGGGAGTCGATCAAGCCCCTGTTCTTCTCCGACCAGCAGCTCCCTTTCCGCCTCTGGGCGAAGTATTTGAGGTAGATGGTGTCGTCTATGCTCTTCACTTGCCCGTCGATCCACCCATAGCAGAGCGCTTCCTCTAGGGCTTCACCTGCCGATATCGTCTTCGGGCCGCCTTTCTTGCCGAAGACCAGCCAGATGCCCTGGACCGACAGACAGTTCTCACCAAGCCACTCCCGAAACTCTTCCCTTGACGCGAACTGAATCTGCTCTATCGGTCTCATCGTCCGAGCTTCTCCAATCTGAGAATCGCCGCCCGAAGCGTCTCTTCGGTCTTGCAGAAGGCGAACCTGATCTTGTTCCGACCAAGCTCGCGCCTGAAGTAGAAGCTGCTGCCGGGAACGGCTGCGACTCCGATCTCTTCGACCATCCGATTCGCGAAACCGGTGTCGTCGGCCGTTCCGAAGGCCGAGATGTCGCAGAGCACGTAGTAGGGGCCCTTCGGAAGGTAGGGGGTGAAGCCGACTTTCGCGAGTTCGTTCACGATGATGTCCCGCTTGTGCTGATAGAACGCCGCGAGCTTGCCGTAGTAGTCCTTCGGCAGACAATAGGCCGCAATAAGCAGGTTCCGGCGACGCGCGGGCTCCCGGCGCGCAACAGCGCGCAACAGCAAGCTCCTGGCGCAGAACGTCGGCACGTCTGTCTCGATGCTGGACAACTTCTACCTGAAGAGACTGACCGTGGACATGAACGTAGAACAACTGGTGTAGTGCCAACCGAGGTAGAATCCCCCGGAATTCCATGCCCTTGCGAGGGTGGTTCGCACGTCGCCGGAGATGATTGCCACGTTCTACGACCAAACGGACCCAGCGGACCTGCTTGACCCGGTGATGGCATTCCGGGAACCGAGGAAGCATGCGGACGGGAGATGTTCATGAAACATTACCAACTCCTCGTACTCGTGAGCGTCGTCGCAGCATTCGGGTGTGCGCAGACGAAGGTCTACACACCGCAGGTTACTCCGACGCGTGTCGAGCTTAGCGGACTACCCGCGAGCATTGTTACCGTGGAGATCAACGACTTGCGCGCGGAGAAGAACCACAGCGATGCATTGGCTGCGGTTCTGAGGTCACAAGTCGAAAGTGCGTTGACACGTAGTCCGGCTCCTGAGGGTGCGACGCGGCACAGGCTTGTAATCGACGTGGTAGAGCATCGGTCCTACTTCACTTCGGGGACCTGGAACGCGTCCACCCGGCTTCGCGCGCGTCTTATAAGGTCAGACGGAAGCCTGCGGGGTCAGTGGGAGGGTTCAGGGTCCGGCAGGAGATCGAATATGTGGGGATACCACGACGCCAAGGCTGTGTCTCAGGATGCGTATAATAACGCTGTCTCTGACCTGCTATCGGCGCTCACCGCGGCCAGCATTGTCGGGCAGGACTGAGACCAAGACTCCTCGTGCAGAAGACAATAGGCCGCATTAGCAGGTTCCGGCGACGCGCGGGCTCCCGGCGCGCAACAGGGCGCAACATAACGCCCGTTCTCAGACTCTGGAGACGCGCGCTGGCGGCACCGCCACCCCTCGACGCTTCGGCGGGCTCAGGGTCGGCCTGAGGCCCTCGAAGGGCGACGTCGCTCGGGGTGGCCCTGAGCGGAGTCGAAGGGCCAACCGCCGCGGCACTCTCACACAGCGCGTATCATCGCGTCGCGCGGCAAGAAGGCAAGCGCGGTCCGGTCCGGTGCCCACACGTCCGCCGTTCCCAGGGGAGACGGCCGGGTCGGACGCTCTTCAACACGGATCGTCATAATCCGGCGCGGGTTCTCGGTCGTAGGCCGGGCCGGGCGCGTCGTCTTGCGCCAGGCCCTCGTCGCCGGCCGCAAGAAGCGGCCCTTCGACTGGCCCAGGGCCGTCCCGAGCACCGTCGAGGGGCGGCGGGGCCCTCACCGACGACCGCCGCCCGCCAGGCCGCGCGGGGCGCCAGCACCCCGTAGTACAAGACGAGATTGACGCGCGGCCGCGGCGTGATCGCGGCGAGCCGTTCCAGAAGCTCCGTCGGCTCGAACAGGATGTCGGTCGTCCCGTCGCTCCAGCGGTACCGCAGGCGCAGCCGCACCGGGCCGTCGGGCGTCACCTTCGGCCGCTCCTCGGCCTCCGCTGGCCGCACTCTCATGGGGAGCGTAGAATCGGCCGGAGGAGGACGAGTCATGCGCTACCAGATGCTCGCGTGGCTGCTCGTCGGCGCCGGCGTGTACGGTTCCCCTGCCATGGCGCAGCCGCCGGCCGCGCCTCCGCCCCCGCCGCCTGCGCTCACCGGGAATGTCAGCGCCGGCGTCGCGATCACCAGCGGGAACAGCGACACGACGAATTTCAACGGCAGTTATGAAGTGAAGTTCGATCCGAAGACCCGCAACGTGGTGAAGAGCGACGGGTTGTTCCTCTACAGCAAGGCCAACGGCACACTGTCGGGCGAGCAGTACGCGCTGAAGGTTCGAGACGAATACTCGGTCAACGCCCGCACGTTCCTCTTCGGCGAGGTCCGGTACCTGCACGACCGGTTCAAGGGCATCAGCTACCTGATCTCACCGACCGTCGGCGTCGGCTACAAGGTCGTGGACGAGACGGACACCTCGCTGGCGATCTCGGCCGGCGTTGGCGCCGTGTCGGAGAAGGATTACGGCCTCGACCTGCAGACCTCCGGCGCGGTGAGCTTCGAGGAGAAGCTGTCGCGCAAGCTCTCCTCGTCGGCGACCGCCGGGCAGTCGTTCGCGGCGCTCTGGCACATGGAGGACTTCGGCGACGGTCTGTATCTCTTCGGCGTGAACCTGACGGCAGCGCTCTCGGCGAGGCTGCAGTTGAAGGTGGAACTGCTCGACACCTACAAGACCCGTCCGCCGCTGCCGACGCTCAAGAGCAACGACGTGGCGTTCCTGACGGGCATCGTCTACAAGTTCTAGACGGGATTGTGCCATTCGTCCCGATCCCGAGACAATCGGCCGCATGAGCGGTCTGCGGCGGCGCGCGGGCCACGGGCGGTGAACAGAATGCCCTTTGCCAGACGCTGGCGACCGGGGCAGGCGGCACCGCCACCCCTCGACCCTTCGGCG
>JAJXZZ010000168.1 GCA_021779795.1 Acidobacteriota bacterium
GCCTGCCCCTGGAACCGGGCCGCGCCTTGCAGCGCCGACCCGCGCTGGCTTCCGCGGCCGGGGCTCGACGCCCCGCGCCTCGCCGACTTGTGGCGCCGCGGCGACGGACAGCTGGCGGGCCTCGCGCAGGGGACGGCGATGACACGCGCCTCGGTGGCCGCCCTGCGAAGGAACCTGGCCGTCGCGATCGGCAACAGCGGGGACGAGGAGGCGCGGTCGGCGCTCGAGGCCCCGCGGGCCGGGGACGCCGCCCCGTCGCTCGACGACCCGGTCGTCCGGCGCCACGTGCAGTGGGCCCGCGGACGCGCCGCCGCGCGCCGGGACGCGAAGGCGCGCCGGGGCCGCCCGCATCCGGTAGAATAGTCGGCGGTCGGCCCGCCCCTGTCGTCCTTTCCCGGAGAAGCCAGACATGAAACGACTGCTCGCGTTCTCGTCGCTGCTCGCGGTGCTGGCGGTGTCCTGCGCGTCGCCCGCGCCGACGCCGGCGCCGGCCAAGGAGGTCGTGGTGCCCGAACAGGCCAGGCTCGAAGCGGCCGCCGCGCAATACGCGCCGACCGACATCGGCGCGGACATCTCCAGGCTGCCCGCCGGGGAGCGCCAGGCGCTCGCCCGCCTCGTCGAGGCGGCCTGGGTGACGGACGGGCTGTTCCTCAGGCAGGTGTGGGGCGGCAACGAGGGGCTGCTGATGACCCTGCTGGCCGACCACTCCGCGCTCGGCCGCGCCAGGACGCATTACTTCCTGCTGAACAAGGGGCCGTGGGATCGGCTCGATCACAACGCGCCGTTCATCGCCGGCGTGCCGCCCAAGCCCGAGGGGGCGAACTTCTACCCGGCCGGCGCGACGCGCGAGGAGATCGAGGCGTGGATGAAGACGCTGCCCGAGGCGGAGCGCGCGCGGGCGGCAGGCTTCTTCACCACCGTCCGCCGCGCGGCGCCCGCCAAGGACGGCAGGGCCGGCTTCGAGATCGTGCCCTACAGCGTGGAGTACCAGGGCGAGCTGGCCCGCGCCGCCGACCTGCTGCGGCAGGCCGCGGCGCTCACGGCGGAGCCGACGCTGAAGGCGTTCCTCACCAGCCGGGCCGACGCGTTCCTCTCGAACGACTACTACGCGAGCGACGTGGCGTGGATGGAGCTGGACTCGAGCATCGAGCCGACGATCGGGCCCTACGAGGTCTACGAGGACGGGTGGTTCAACGCCAAGGCCGCCTTCGAGGCGTTCATCACGCTGCGTGACGACGCCGAGACGGCCAAGCTGGCCATGCTGGGCAAGGAGCTGCAGGGGATCGAGGACCACCTGCCGATCGACCCGACGCTGCGGAACCCGAAGCTGGGCGGCATGGCGCCGATCCGGGTCGTCAACGTGATCCTGGCGGCCGGCGACGGCAACCGCGGCGTGCAGACGGCCGCGTTCAACCTGCCGAACGACGAGCGCGTGGTGCGCGAGAAGGGCGCCAAGCGCGTGATGCTCCGGAACATCCAGGAGGCCAAGTTCGACAAGGTGCTCGAGCCGATCGCCGCCAAGGTGCTCGCGCCGGCCCTGCGGAAGAACGTGACGTTCAACGCGTTCTTCACCCACACGGTCATGCACGAGCTGATGCACGGCCTCGGGCCGCACCAGATCACCGTTGACGGCAGGCGCACGACCGTCCGCGCGCAGCTCAAGGACACCTACAGCGCCATCGAGGAGGCCAAGGCCGACATCTCGGGCCTGTTCGCGCTGCAGTACCTCGTCGACAAGGGGGTGCTCGACAAGGCGCTCGGCGACCAGATTTACGACACGTTCCTCGCCTCGGCGTTCCGCTCGATCCGGTTCGGCGTGAACGAGGCCCACGGGCGGGCGGTCGCGCTGCAGCTCAACTGGCTGATCGACCACGGCGCGGTGACGGTCGGCGCCGACGGCGCCTTCTCGGTGGACAAGGCGAAGATCAAGGAGGGGGTGACCGGCCTGACGCACGAGATCATGACGCTGGAGGCCGCGGGCGACTACGCGAAGGCCAAGGACATGCTGACGCGGCTTGGCGTCGTCCGGCCCGAGGTCGAGCGCGTGCTCGGCCAGTTGTCGGGCATCCCGGTGGACATCGAGCCGAACTTCACGACGGCCGCGGCGCTCATGGCCGACATCGGGAAGTAATCGCGGGGGCGGGCCGGGCCTGTAACCGGGCCGTTCGTTCGTGAATCCATTACAAGGGGGCGGGACTGCGCCACCGGGGCGGTGCGAGGTCCCGCCCGGTCCCCAGTGGAGGGGTGTGTGCCGTTATTCGAGTACGAATGCAAGAAGTGCGGTCACCAGTTCGAGGCGCTGGTGATCGGCTCGCGCACGCCAGCCTGCCCGAGGTGCCAGAGCCAGGACCTGCAGAAGAAGGTCTCGGCGCTCGGCTACGCGGGCGTCGGCAGCGGCTGGTCGCACGGGCGCTCGTCGGGCTCCTGCTCGACGGGCGGTGGTTGAGGGTTCTAATCGCGGGCCGGTCGGCCCGCCTGTCTTTTTTCGGCCAAGCGCTGCTCGATCCACCGGACGAACGCCCCCAGGCCCGGTTCGGACACGCAGCTGGTTTCCAGCACTTCAATCTCGGGGTTCACGCGACGCGCGTCGGCGACGGCCGCGTCGCGGCTGAACCGCGTGTGCGGCAGCAGGTCGATCTTGTGGAGGAGCATCAGGCGCGCGCGCCTGAAGATGCCCGGGTACTTGAGCGGCTTGTCGTCCCCCTCGGTCACGCTCAGCACCACCACCTTCGCGTCCTCGCCCAGGTCGTAGGAGGCCGGGCAGACCAGGTTCCCCACGTTCTCCACCAGCAGCAGGTCGAGGTCGGGCGACGGCAGCGAGGCCATGGCCCGCTGCACCATGCTCGCGTCGAGGTGGCAGGTGCCGCCGGTCGTGATCTGCAGGGCCGGGAAGCCGTAGCGCTTCAGCCGGTCGGCGTCGCGCTCGGTCTGGATGTCGCCCGTGAGCACGGCGACGCGCAGCGGCGTGCCGCCGAGCGCCTCGAGCGTGCCCTCGAGGATGCTGGTCTTGCCGGCGCCCGGTGAGGAGATGAGGTTCAGGCAGAGCGTCGCGCGCTCGGCCAGCCCGCGCCGCAGCTCCCCGGCGATCCGGTCGTTTTCCTTCAGCACGTTCTGCCGGACTTCCACGCGTTCGGTCACGCCCTACTCCAGTTCGAGAAACGACAGGCCCAGTTCGTCGCCCGCCACCATGGACGCCCCGGTGGATCCGCACGCGGGGCAGTCGGCCAGGAACTCCACCGGGTGGAACTCGTGGCGGCAGGACGCGCAGCGGTAGCGCACCGGCACCGGCTCCAGCTCGAGCACGGCGCCGTCGAGGTCGGTGTCCCGGACCGTCATCCCGAAGCAGAACTCCAGCGCGTCGGCCGCCACGCCCGAGATCTCGCCGACGCGCACGCCGATGCGGAGCACGCGCCGGCCGCCGTTGAGCGAGGCCTGCTCGCGGGCGGCGTCGGCGATCGACTGCGCGATGGACAGTTCGTGCATGGCTGGATGGCCGGGGTCGGAGCGGTTTTCCGCTGCCGAATTATATGCAGATCAATTCTGCAGTTCAGCAATTTGTTCTGTTTTCCAACCCTTCCAGAAGGGGACTCCGAACAAATCGATCCTGCCCGACAACCGCTCCGACCCCTGACGCCGTTGACACCCCCATCCCCCGGTGGTACAAGCCTCCGCCGTGGCGACTGACGGGTTCACGATTCGCCTGCTGCCCGACGATCGGCGCTACGACGCCGGCGCCGCGGTCGAACTCTACCTGGCGGCGGCCGCCGCCGGCATCCTCCTCGACCAGCCCTGCGGGGGCAGGGGCACGTGCGGGCGCTGCCGCGTGCGGGTCGTCGAGGGCGCGCCGCCTCCATCGGACGCGGAGCGCGCCGTGCTGTCCGCGGCCGACCTCGCGCTGGGATGGCGTCTCGGCTGCCAGTTGGTGCTCGCGTCGGCGGCGACCGTCGAGATTCCCGCCCTCGCCAGGTCGCTCTCGGGGAAGTCGTTCGGCGGCGACCTCCCGGCCGGGTGGCTCCGGCGCCCGGTCGTCGCGCCCGGGTCACCCGGCGGGCGCCCCCGGTTCGGACTGGCCGTCGACATCGGCACGACGTCGCTCGCCGCGGCGCTCGTCTCGCTGGACGACGGCGCCGTGGCGGCGTCGGCGTCCACGCTCAACCCGCAGGTCGCCTTCGGGGCGGACGTGATCTCGCGCATCCGCCACACGCTCGATTTCGCGGACGGGCTCGGCCGCCTGCGCGACGCGGTCCGCGCCGGCCTCGCCGGCCTCGTCGCCGACCTGATGGCCGCCTCGGGCTGCGAGCCGCGCGACGTCGTCCTGGCGGCGGTTGCCGGGAACCCGACGATGACGCAGGCGTGGCGCGGAGTGAGCGTGGCGGGCCTCGGGCGCGCGCCGTTCGAGGCGGCGTGGTCGGGCCCCCTCACGCTCGCGGCGGCGGAGACCGGCCTGGCCATCGCCCCGGCCGCGCCGGTGCTCGTCTTTCCGCCCGTCCGCAGCCACGTCGGCGGCGACGCCGTGGCCGCGTCGATCGCATGCGATCTCGACCGCCCGCCAGGCGCGGGCGGCACCGGGCCGCGGCTGCTCGTCGATCTCGGCACGAACACCGAACTGCTGCTCGTTCACGAGGGACGGGTCGTGGCGACGTCGGCGGCGGCCGGGCCGGCCTTCGAGGGGGTGTCGGTCCGGCACGGCATGCGCGGCGGCCCCGGCGCCATCGACATCGTGTCGCTCGCATCCGATGGCCGCGTGACCACGCACACGATCGGCGACCTGCCGCCGCGGGGCATCTGCGGCTCGGGCCTCGTGGACGTGGTGGCCGAGCTCCTGCGCGCCGGCGTCGTGGATCCGTCGGGCCGGATGAAGCGGGCCGACGAGATGGGCGGCAGCCCGCTCGCGCCCAGGATCGAGCCGTGCGAAGGGCAGCAGGCCTTCACCCTCGACGCCGGCTCGGGCCTCGGCGGAGCAGCCGTGCGGATCATGGCGCGCGACGTTCGCGAGGTGCAGCTGGCCAAGGGCGCCATCGTGGCCGCGGCGACGCTGCTCTGCCGCCACGTGGGGCTGGCGCCGGCCGACCTGGCCGAGGTGCTGGTCGCCGGGGCGTTCGGCAACGTGCTCAGGAAGTCGAGCGCCCTCGGGATCGGCCTCCTGCCGCCGGTCGACGCCGAGCGGGTGCGCCTGGTCGGCAACGCCGCCGGCGTCGGCGCGCGCCTCGCGCTCGTGGACCGCGACGTGTTCGCCCGCGCGGCGGCGTTCGCCGCGCGCGCCGAGTACGTGGACCTGGCGTCCCATCCCGGCTACCAGGACGCGTTCATCGCGGCCCTGGCGTTCCCCGGCGCCTGACCGCGACCGCCGGTCGGCGCTACAATGCCAGCCATGTTCGATCTGCTCTCGCTCGCCGACACGCGCACGGTCGTCCTCGACGGCGCCATGGGCACGGAACTCCAGCGCGCCGGCCTCGGCCTCGGCGAGTGCGGCACGGCCTGGAACCTCGACTATCCCGAACGGCTGGCGGCCATCCACGCGGCCTACGTGGAGGCCGGCTGCGACGCCGTCATCACCAACTCGTTCGGCGCCAACAAGTGGGTCCTGGGCCGCTACGGCCTCGGCGGCGAGGTCGAGGCGGCGAACCGGGCCTCGGCGCGCATCGCCAGGGGGGTGGCGCGGGACGGCGCCTGCGTGCTGGGCGACGTCGGCCCGTGCGGCGGCCTGCTCCGGCCGCTGGGCGCGATCGATCCCGGGGAGCTGCTCGACGAGTTCACGCGCCAGGCCGGGGCGCTCGTCGGCGGCGGCGTGGACGGCATCATCGTCGAAACCATGAGCGCCATCGAAGAGGTCACGATCGCCGTCCGCGCGGCCCGCGCCGCCGGGGCGCCCTTCGTGATCGCCTCGATGGCGTTCGACCGGCTCCCGAACGGGCGCCTGCGGACGATGATGGGCGTGTCGCCCGAACAGTTCGCGCAGGCGGCCCTTGCCGAGGGCGCCGACGCCATCGGGGCCAATTGCGGCACGTCGATGACCACCGCCGACTTCGCGGGCGTTGTCGAGGCGTTCCGCCAGGTGACCGACCGCCCGGTCGCCGTCCAGGCGAACGCGGGCACCCCCGAGCTGGTGGACGGGCAGGCCGTCTACCGGCTGTCGCCCGAGGCGCTGGCCGAGGGGATGCGCGCCGTCGTGGCCGCGGGGGCGAGCCTGGTGGGCGGGTGCTGCGGCACCACGCCGGCGCACATCGCCGCCCTCGCGCGGCTGCTGAAACGAGAGGCGTGATGCAGATCAAGGACGTGCCGTTCGGCGTGACCGACTGGGCGCAGGTGCCGAAAACCGAGCACGCCGGCGAAGCCGGCGTCGCCTGGTGGCGCACCCTCGAGGCGGGCAACATCCGCGTGCGGATGGTGGAGTACTCCCCGGGCTACCTCGCCGACCACTGGTGCTCGAAAGGCCACGTGCTCCTCGTGCTCGAGGGGGAGCTGGTGACCGAACTGCAGGACGGGACGTCGCACGTGCTCCGTCCCGGCCAGAGCTACCAGGTCGCCGACGGCACGGCGCCGCACCGGTCGCGAACGGCGGGCGGCGCCACGCTCTTCATCGTGGATTGACCGGCGTCGCCGGGGCTACGACCCCGGTGGCAGCAGGGCCTGCACGCCGTACTTGTGCACGAGCAGCCCGCCCTGGTGCCCCGCGTTGGCGAGCACGAGGCCGCCGGCGAGCAGCAGCACCAGCATCACCGCGTTCATCGCGGCCACCCATCCCCGCGTCGACAGCTTCCTGACGACGAGCGGCAGCGCCAGCACGCCCGCGTAGAGCACCGTGAGGACCGCGAAGACGTTGCGGGCCGTTTCGGCGAGCGACGAGTGGCGCTCGATGGCGGCGTTGATCGCCTCGGTCCTGGTCGCCAGTTCGGCGGCCGCCTCGCCCGTCGCGACCGCCACGAAGGCGCCGGCCGTGCCCAGGACGAGCAGGACGAACGCCGACAGGCTGAAGGCCCGGGCATGTCTTGGCCAGGCGATGGCCAGCAGGACGAACAGCGGGGCGACCAGCAGGA
>JAJXZZ010000169.1 GCA_021779795.1 Acidobacteriota bacterium
GCGACCGTCGCATGGTGCCGCCGAGCTCGCCGCCGAGCAAGAGCGGCAGCGTTTCGAGGATGCAGTCGCGGAGGCGGCATTCACCGCCCGCGTACGGGCCGAGGCACAACGCCGGATCACCGCCGAGGGCGCGGTGTGGCAGCCCTTTGACGCGGCGCTGCTCGCCGATACGGTGATCGAGCCCGTCCGCTGGCGCGTCGAGGGCTTGCTGCCGGCGCAAGGCCGCCTGCTGATCGCGGCACAGCGCAAGTCCGGCAAGACGACACTCACGCTCAACCTGGCCCGCGACCTACTGCTCGGGACCGACCATCTCGGTCGGTTCCACGTCAAGCCGATCGGGGGGCGCGTCGGCTTCCTCAACTTCGAGGTATCGCGTTCGCAGTTGTGCCTCTGGGCGCGCGAGGCCGGCGTGCCGGGCGATCGCTTTCTCGCCGTACACCTTCGCGGTCGGGCGAACCCGTTCGCAGATGCAGACGACACGGCGCGGCTCGCCGCGCTGCTACGGGCCGCCGCCGTCGAGGTGGTGATCGTGGACCCCTTCGGCCGGGCGTACACCGGGACTTCACAGAACGACGCCGGCGAGGTGGGCGCGTTCCTGTCCGCACTCGATCGGTTCGCCGAGGTGGCCGGGTGCGCCGAGCTGGTGTTGACGGCACACGCGGGATGGGACGGTGAACGCACCCGCGGCAGCTCGGCGCTCGAGGACTGGGCCGACGCTGTGACCTACCTGGTGCGCGACAAGGAGAACGACAAGCTGCGCTACTTCCGGGCGATCGGCCGCGACGTTGAGGTAGACGAGGACCGCCTCACTTTCGACCAGACCACGCGACGCCTCACCTTGGCCGGCGCCGGCAGCCGGGCGGCGGTGCGGGTGCAGCGGCACACAGACGAGCTGGTCGAGGCGATCGTCGAGGCGGTCGAGCGGGAACCCGGCGCCACGAGTGGAAGGTTGCAGACGCTACTCCGAGACGCTGGTGTTGGTCTGCAACGTGGGGACGTGGGCCGTGCCGCTCGAGCGGCCGTTGACCAGGGGCTCATCGCCCGTGTTCCCGGAAAACAGCGCCGGCAACACCACTACTTGACACACACCGGAGACGACTACTCCCGAGTGGTCCCGTCTAGTCCCGGCCGGGACATTGGGACCACTAGTGGAGTGGTCCCGACTACTCCTATAGGAGTCGGGACTACTACACCACTAGTCGGACAACAAGTGGTCCCGGGAATACTCGGTCCCGATCAAGGCGTGGCGGGTCGCGAGCCCGGCGACGATGACGAACCGCTCCCCCGGGGTGAGGCGTGACCGCCACGACGCGCCCCGCGGTCGCGCTCGAGGGCGGTTGCGTCCTGCTCTGGCAGACGAAATGCCTGCTGGTGCTCGAGCCGGCGGAGATCCTCGGCTTGCTCCGCCACGCCCCCGAGGTCTGGGCTCGCGCCATCAAGCGCGGCAAGTACCAGCGCCGCGCCGAGTCCGCCGTGCGGCGGACAAATGACGCCGCGCCGGTGCAAGTCCTTTCGACAGAAGAAAAGCGCAGTGAACCCGAGATTCACAGTCTGCCGGCCACGGCTGGCAAAGGAGACAAGAGATGACCACCGAACGATTGACCAAGGAAGAGGCGGAGGCGGCCGACAGCGCCATCGCCACCATGCCACCCGCTGACCTCACGGCCGCGACGAAGAGCTGGTCGCTGTTCGTCAAGTTGGGCTGGAACGTGCAGCGCCGCCTCGAGGAACTCGCGCCGGGCGTGACCAAGGCGATCAAGGATCGCTACTTCGGAACGGGGAGGTAATCATGCCCATCCGCCAAATGAGCAGCGTTCGCATCGAACCCGCCGCCTCGACCTGGCAGGCGCCGCCCAAGGATTTCGCCCTCGCCTCGGCCGCCGCGACCGACCGCGTTGCCGCGGACTTCGCACCCGTAGTGGAACAGTGGGAACGGCCGTTCCGCGTCGTCGCCGCGGGTGCGCTCATCACCGGGCGCGAGGTGTTCCGCCGCTTCAAGGACGCAATCCCGTCGGGCCTTCGCCTCGACCCGGTGGCGATGAGCCGCTTGCTGGAATCCGGCCCGCACGCGGCGATCGGCCTGATCGCGACCGACCAGACCAACCGCGGGGGCGGAACCGGCGAGGTTCTCTTCTTCCACACCTGGGGCACGATGGGCGGTCTGCCGCCGTCGGGCGCTGAGGCGCTCGCGTACGCCGGCCCCAAGGAACGCATCGCGGACGGGCCGGGGTTGTGGGTGTTCATCGAGACCCTGCTCGCCGAGCACGGCTTCAAGCCCGCTGACCTCGCCACGTTCGCGGCGAGCCCCAACGTCGCCACGGCGGTGGCCGCGGGCGCCCTCGACATTGTGCAGGGGCGGCAAGCCCTCCTTTCGGCTCGCGAGCTCGCGCCGCTGCAGGCTCGGCTACTCGACAAGCTCCCCGGTTGGGACAAGGCCGCGTACGCCTCGCCGGTTGCGCGCGACCTGTGGGCGGAGGCGATCCTCGACGGCGTGGTGCGCTCCCCGATCGCGAAGCTGCCGGGACTCGTCAAGCTGTTGACGCCCGACGGAGATCCAATCGAGCTCGCCGTCGGTGGCCAGTGAGCGCCGACGGGGCCGCCTGGCGCCTCGCCTCGAGGCGCGGTTTCCGGGCTGCGATCCGGCGTGTCCTGGCGGGCTGGGTGCAGCCGCAGCACCGCAGCCGCAGGGCGGTCGCGTTCCGCGGCATCGTGAGGGGCTAGCGTGGGCCGCAACTGCACCGTCTGCGTTCATCCCGATCGCCAGGCGATTGACCGGGCGATCGTCGGGGGCGAGCCGTGCCGCGCCGTTGCGGCACGGTCCTCGCTTTCGGCGGACGCTGTTGAACGTCACGCACAACACCATCTCCCGGCCGCGATCGTCAAGGCTCAGGAGGCCGTCGAGGTGGCGCACGGCGTGGCACTCGCCGACCAGGTCAACCGGCAGCGGGAGAAGGCTGAAGACCTTTACGCGGAGGCTCGCGCGGTACTCCGCCGGGCCAAGCGCCGGCGAGAGCCGGAGCTCGCACTGGCGGCCGTCCGGAGCGCCTGCATTGCCCTCCGGGAGTTGCGTCAGCAAGTCGAGCTCCTCGCCAACCTGGGTAAGGCCGAGGACACCGCCGCGCTCGAGGCGAAAATCGCCGCCTTCGAGCGGCGCCTAGGGGGCGGCCTTGGGGCTCCGTAGTCGCGTCGCGGCGCTCACGGCGCGGCTCCGCTACCTCGAGCGCCTTGCCGCCTACCAGCCGAGCCGGCCGGTGGTCGTGATCCTCGACGCCACGCGATCGCCGGCCGAGCACGAGCAGCAGGTCGAGCAGGCCCGGCAGGCGTACCCCGGGCGCGCGGTCCACGCGATTAGACTGTCGGTCAAACCGCCATGCTTGATCGAACCCAAGGGCGGAGAGGAGGCAATTCCATGAACAAGCGGTTGACGTGGGGCAACGCGAGGACGTTGCTTGATCTTGGGGAGCTTGTCGCTCGTTGGCTCGAAGGGCGGCTTCCCTCGCTCCCGCACTATGATGCCGAGCCGGCCCCGGAGACCGAGGCGATCGCTGAGATCCTGGCACGCTTAAACCGTGCCGGGTTCTTCACCACCGACTCTCAACCGGGGATGCCACTCGACAACACCGGTTTCGCACAGCGGGCGTGGGTCAATGCTTACGCGGGCGAGGAGATCGCAAAGCGCGTGGCCGCGCTCGGACTGCACACTGACCTCATCGTGTTTGTGTTCGAGCCTGGCCAGGCCGGTGGATACCCGCTGCCCATCACCGTCCGTGGGTTCCAGCCGGTCACGTGGGATGGGCTGGGGTGCGCCGACGTGGACCTTTACGGCATCACCGACGGGTTGAGTGAATCGGCGCGTGGTGAACTCCGGGCCGCCTGGAATCTCGTGGTGATTGACCCGGCGTGGGGCCGCAAGTCGTACCTGTGGGAACTCGTCGAACGAGCGGTTGTTTCCCCAGATCCAAAGGAAGGGCGATGGAACTACAGGCCCTATGGTTCCTACGATGACATGGATCCCGACTACGAGCCGCGCTCCTGACAGCGTGTCTGAGGGCCGCGCCGGAAATGGCGGTGGCGCCTGCATCCCCTGGCCCTCCGCTGTCACTTGTCTGTCTCTGGCGGGTCGAGGGGAGGCGAGTTGACCATTGAGGAGCAGGTGCTCGAGCAGGCGCGTGAGGCAGCCCGGGGGCTCTTCCCCATGAGAGCAAGGCTACTGTTCGATCCTCAGCAGCCGCCCGTCAACGAAGTACAACGCGCTCTTGCAGAACTGCCCGTAGCACAGGAGTGCCGTCGTGTTCCCCGGGTTGATCGATCGTCGAGTGCTGTCGGGCCGGCCCCAGGCGGCGACGCACTGCTCTTCGGTGAAGCCCAGGTGGAGTTTCCCGTCGGCGATCAGGCGGCAGTCCTCTCGGCTCCAGCCCCGGTGATCCTGCCAGACGAGCCCGGCTGGCGTTTCCAGCCATGCTGCCTCCGCCGCTTCGCGCTCGTGGGCGGCCTCCGCCCTCTGTCTGGCGATGACCTCCCGGAGTTTCTCCTTGCGCCAGGCGGCGTCGCGCTGGCGCGCCTGCTCCCGGATGATCTCCGCCGCGGTCATGGTGGGTGCTGGCGTCGGCTTCGGCCCAGCCGTCCGGCCTGCCCAGCGGGCGATTGTCCCCACGCCCTTCACAAATAGGACCAGGAAGATCGCGCTCCCGAGAAGCGTGATACAACCCTTGGATGCGCTAGACATCGCCATGACAACTCCGTTGAACTTGATGGTACACCCAACCGGATCGTGATAGGCAATCAAGCGACGCGGCGCAACTGTCTCCCAAGCCACACGATGGCAAGGCCGGCCGGTCGGTAGTTGGCCTGTTTGATCCTTGACAATGGATTCCGTCGACCCTAGGCCTAGGTAGTCACTGCGCTCGTGGGCGGGGCTCGAGCAGCATTGAGTCCGAGCCGGTGAAGTTCTTCCCGTCAGGCCGGGTGAAGCTGACCTTCGCGGTGGTGACTTCGCGGTAGGGCCAGTCACGAAACTGGGTGAACGAAATTCGTCCGGTAGAGAAGGCCATGGTCCGGTGTTCGAACGCACCTACACCGATGTTGAGTTCCTCGAACTCAGCCGGAACGACGTCGCGCTCCAACCGATACAGGTCTCGCCACCCCTGGCTGATCGTGAGCACGAGATGGCCCTGCCCTCGCGTGATGTGAGTGTCAGCGGCCGCGAGCGCGAAGTAAACGAGCACCCCGTCATCGCCTTCGGCCTGCATATGGACCTTCGAAACATACTCCGGGGCATCGGGTCCAGGTTTCCAATTAGGGTCCAACCACGCGGGCGGTTTCGACGGGTGCAGGTCCACGTAGCGAATGGGCGCGTTCCCTTGGCGGTTGAGCTTGATCCTCGCGGCGACGGCGGCGAGCGAGTTGGGTGGAGGTTCCGGCGTTGGCTCCGTCTCGATGACTTCGCCATTCTGCTCGCGAAGCTGAAACGGGATCTTTCTGCCGTAGGTTTCGCTATTCGCTCCGGGCATCGGCGCCGTCATGCTCGCCACAGTTGGGCGCGGGGTCGGCGTCGGTGTCGCGGTCGCCGTTGCCGTGGGCGTGGCCGTGACGACCGCGGCGAAGATGAACATTGCGACCATGACCGCCTCCATGGGACGAAGTTGTTTCGCAATAAATCATACCCCATCTGCTGCCTTTAGGTACGGTCGGTCTCCTTGCGTTCGGGATCTGCAAAAGACTCCTTTTGACATTCATAATAGAGGGCACTATATTGATTGTAAGGAGGCCCGATGACCAAAGACAGTGTGCTCGCAATGCTGAAGACGGAGCGTGACGAGGCGAGGTCAACGCAGATCACGGTGCGGCTCACCGTGGCCGAGAGGTCTCGCTTGGCGAAGGCTGCAGCGCGCCACAAGGTGAAGTCCGCGGCCCTCGCACGGACGCTCATCCTAGCCGGCATCGACGACCTCGAGGCGAGGTAACGCCGTGCTCACCGGCAAGGGCGTCGTCCTCTCCGCGGCGCTGGCGGCCACCTCGCCGGCGAAGGTGCACCAGGTGCTCGAGGCGGCCCGCGCGAACGCGCGCTGCCTCACCGCGGCAGACGTCGCGGCCGGGCTCGAGCTCTGGCACCAGTGGGCGGCCGATGCGGGCGTGACGGTTGAGGACTTGGCGCCGGTGCTGGCGCGCCTGGTGGGGTGCAGCGCCGAGACGGTGAGCAAGGCGCTGACGACGGTGTAGACGTAGAAGCGCCCGCCCCGGCAGCTTGGCGGCACCCGGGGCGGGCAAGAGCAGCGCACAAGGTGTGAACTGGCGGCGGCTCCGTGTCCATTCTAGCGCCGCCACGGAAAGGCGGACAGCATGAGGAGCGCAATCACGCGATCCAAACCAAGCCAACAGGGTGCCGCGATCGAGGCCGTCTTCGGCGCGATCCCCAAAGGGCAGATCGTGACGACCGAGTACCTGTTGACGCTCGCAATCCACGGGCGGGAGTTCTTCGAGAGCATTTCGTCGCCGGTCGCGGCATTCTTCGCCGAGCTGGTCGTGCGCCTCAGGAGTGGCTCGCTCTACCGGCTACCGCACAACTTCACCCGCGCCGACCTCGATTCTCTGTTCGCCGACGTTCGCCGGGCTGTCGAGTCGGGGGCAGCGGACGACGGCGGTACGTGGGTCGGGGTCGTGGGCCGCAAGGGGCTCGTGCGGCGCGGCGTGGCGCGGGCGCGCGACTGGAAGATCCGGGGCGAAGGGTGAGGGAGCCCGTTCCTGAGGCAGGGAGGCACCATGACGAAGGCACGAGGACAGATCAAGCCGCGAGGGGTGGACGCAAAGGGGCGCGAGCGTTGGGCGATCTCGGTCTACCTGAGCAGCGAGGTCATCGCCGGCCACCGCGTGCGGCACTACAAGACGGAGACCGTGACCGGCTCGAGGCGCCAGGCTGAGAAGGCGTTGACCAAGCTGCTCTCCGAGAAAGACGACTACGGCCCGACGCAGGCGTCGCGCGAGCTGTTCGGCAAATACCTCGGGCGGTGGCTGGCGGAGACCGTGAAGCTGCGAG
>JAJXZZ010000170.1 GCA_021779795.1 Acidobacteriota bacterium
ATCTGCCTGCCTGAACGCCGCGCCCAGCGCGAACGACAGCGGGCCGAGCGAGACCGCGAGCACCAGCAACTGCTGCCGGAAGGGGAGGTAGGCGCCGGGCACGCCCGCCAGCAGGAGCCGGCTGGCGCGGACGAGCGCCACGTCGAAGGGGAGGGCGAGCGCCGAGGCCACGAGCAGCCAGGCGACGCGGCGCGGCGAGCCGGGCCGCGAGCGGCTCCTCCAGGCGGCGCCGGCGCCGCCGGCCGCCATCCAGCCGGCCAGCGCGATCCCGTACACGAGTTCGATGCCGTAGGCGGCGACGTTCAGCTCGCGCAGCAGGACGATCTGGCACGCGATGGCCAGGAGGCCGACAAGGAAGAGGAGCATGGCGCCTCAGTTCACCTGAAGTCCCCTTCCTGGAACACGTCGGCCTGGAAGGTCGAGAGCTTCGCCCCCGTCCGCCAGCAGCCGGGCGTGAGCCCGCCCTTCAGGCAGAGGTTGTCGAGCATCTCGTCGCGCGTCCAGCGCTCCTCGGTCGCCACCTGCGGCAGGAACACGGCCGAGCGCCGGTCCTTCTGCAGCAGCACGCCGTCGCGCCCGACGACGATCGCGTCCGGCCCACGGACCTCGCGGAACGGCGTCAGGATCGAGATCTCGATCGTCAGGTCCTTGAGCTCGCTCGCCCGCACCTTGTCGAACCGCGGGTCCTCGAAGGCCGAGGCCAGGGCCATGCGGCCGAGCAGGATTCGCAGCGGCCGGTCGCCCACCATCTGCCCGATGCAGCCGCGCAGGTTCCCCCGCTTCCGCAGCGTGACGAAGACGCCCTGCGGGCGCTCCAGCGCGGGCGAGAACCCGCGCGCCAGCGGAACCATGCCGACATCCAGGTAGCGCCGGATGGTTTCGCGCGCCAGGGCGAGCATCCGCTTCCTGTCGGCCGTCGTCGTCGGCTGCGCTTCGGCCTCCGCTTTGGGCGAGGCCAGCGCGCGGGTGTCGGGGCCGCCTTCGCCGGCCGAGAAGTCCACGGCGCCGTAGCCGACGACGCGGTCGAGTTCGCCGAGCGGGAGGTCGCCGGAGTTGGCGTAGCTGATGACCCGTCCGCGCGTCGCGCCCAGCGCCCGGGCCGCCGTCATTGCCGCGCGGATCGGCGACTCGCCGCAGGCGACGGTGCCCAGGCCCGGGGCGATGCGAGCCGCCGCCCCGGCGGTGGAATGGAGCCGGTCGGGATCGAGGCTCGCGATCGACTCGAGCGTCCGGCGGTCGATGGCGGCGGCGTCGCGCCAGGCGGGGTAGTGCGACAGGTCCGAACTCGCGACGATGAGGGCGCGGCGCCCGGCCAGCTCCCTCGCCAGCACTCTGCCGAACCGGGCCAGCGCTCCGGCGTCCTCGGTGCCCACGACGACGGCGACGATCCGGGCCCCGGGGAACAGCCGCTGGACGAACGGCACGTGCACCTCGATCGAATGCTCCTTGCGGTGCACCGCCGCGTCGGCGACGCAGTCACCGTCGGCCTTGACGAGCGCCGCCGACAGCGCCGCGTCCACCGGTGCGACGCCGAGCGGCGTGCGGAACCCGGCGCCGGGATAGACGCCGATCCGGTCGAAGCCGGGGGTCGTGTGGTTGGTGCCGAGGATGACGACCGTGTCGTAGTTTCCGCGCGCCGCCTGCCGCCACGCGTCGGCGGCGATCTGCGCCGCGAAGACGTAGCCGGCGTGGGGCACGACGATGGCGATGGGCGTTTCGGGACCCGGAGGCAGGGCGTCGTTCAGGACGCCGTCGAGCGTCCGGTTCAGCGCGGGCGCGTCGGCCGGGTAGAACTGGCCGGCGACGGCGGGCTCGCGGACGTCGCGGGCCTGGTCGGCGGCGCCGAGGCCGCCCCGGCAGGCCAGCGCCAGCAGGATGCCGACGACGCCGATCAGTCTCCTCATTTCCAGACTCCCGCGATGGGCCGCTTGCAGTACGCGCACGCCCCGTTCTTCATGTGCATCCCGGTCACGAAGAAGTTGTCGCGCTCGATGACGATCCTGCCGCAGCCGGGGCAATAGGTGTGATTGGCCGGGTGGCCGGGGACGTTGCCGACGTAGGCGTAGTGAATCCCGCGGGCCATCGCGATCTCGCGGGCGAGTTCGAGCGTCGCCACGGGCGTTGGCGGGAGGTTCAGCAGCTGGTAGTCGGGGTGGAACCGCGTGAAGTGCACCGGCACGTCGGGCCCCAGCTCGCCGGCGACGAAGGCGGCCAGGTCCGTGAGGGACTTCCGGGAGTCGTTCAGCGTCGGCACGACCAGGTTGACCAGCTCGAGGTGGCGCCCGCTGCGGGCCACCTGCCGGATGCTGCGCAGCACGGGCTGCAGCTCGGCGCGGCACACCGTGCGGTAGAACTCCTCGCTGTAGCCCTTGAGGTCGATCTTCACCGCCGCCAGCGCGTTGCAGATGTCGGCGAGCGGTGCCTCGTTGGCGAAGCCGCAGCTCACCATCACCGACCGCACGCCGCGAGAGCGGGCCGCCTGCGCCACGTCGAGCAGGTACTCGGTGAACACCGTCGGCTCGTTGTAGGTGAACGCGATGACCGGCAGCCGGCGGCTGGCCGCCGCGTCGGCCATCTCCCAGGGCGTGGTGAACGGCGCCTCGAGGTCGCCCGGCGTCGATTGCGACAGCTCCCAGTTCTGGCAGAACCGGCAGTGGAGCGGGCACCCGGAGGTGCCGAAGGAGAGCGCCGTCGTGCCGGGCAGGAAGTGGTAGAACGGCTTCTTCTCGATCGGATCGACGTGGACCGCCGCGGGCCGGCCGTAGACCAGGCTGCGCAGCTCGCCCTTGACGTTCATCCGGGCCCGGCACTTGCCGCGCTCGCCGACGCGGATGTCGCAGCGCTGCGCGCACAGCAGGCACCGGATGGTCTTGGGGTCGTGGGCGTGCGGCGCGGCGAGGCGGGGGGGCGTGGCGTGGCAGGCGGCGCAGTCGTCGCCGGAGAGCGCGGAGGTCGTCCAGTAGCGGGCCTTGGGGGCCAGCCGCAGCAGGTCGTTCCGGGGATCGCCGAGGAGGGCCTCGAGGGCGGCGGGAGGGGCGAGCGTGAGGCCCGCCGTCGCGGTCGCCGACCGGGCCGTCAGCGAGAGGAAGTCGCGCCGCGAGAACATGGCGCCATCCTACACCTGCCCGACCGCCCGCGCCCAGTCCGCGCGGCCGGCGGCCGCGGTGCGCGGCGGGGCGCGACGCTCGTCGGACGCCGATCGGCCCCATGGTAGCATGGGGCTCGGCGCGTGCCGTTCATGGAGGCGGAGTTGACAGTCACCGTCGGCGTGACGTTCGACTAGGGCGAGGCCAGCCCGGCCGGGGCAGAGCCTGGCCGCGCGGAGTGAGGCTTCCCGGGGCGTGCCCGGGTTCTGTGCTATCGTACAGATAGCGCCCGATATGCGCGGGAGTGACCCATGAGCATTGGTGTGCCCGAACTCGTCCTGATCCTGGCCATTGTCCTCCTGCTGTTCGGGACCAGCCGGCTGGCGGGTCTCGGCAAGGGGCTGGGGCAGGCCATTCGCGGCTTCAAGGACGAGGTCGAGTCGAAGGACGACTCGAAGAACGGACCGAAGGACCAGCGCTAGGCGGTCCCGCCTGGCCCCACGGGACCTGCCGCATGTACCGAATCGGCGTCGATCTGGGCGGTACCAAGATCGAAGCCGTCGCCCTGGCCGATGACGGGAGCCTTCCCGTCCGGTTGCGCGTGCCGACGCCCCGCCACGATTACGATCGCACACTGGCCGCCATCGCCGGGCTCGTCCGCGACATCGAGCGCGAGATGGGCGGCGACGCCACTGTCGGCGTGGGCATGCCGGGCACACTGTCGCCGGCCACCGGCCTCGTGAAGAACGCCAACTCGGTATGGCTGAACGGCCGGCCGCTCGCCGAGGACCTCTCCCGCCTGCTCGCGCGGCCGCTCCGGTTCGCCAACGACGCCAACTGCTTCGCGCTGTCGGAGGCCAGCGACGGCGCGGCGGCGGGCGCCGCGTGCGTCTTCGGCGTCATCGTCGGCACCGGCACGGGCGGCGGCATCGTGGTGGACGGGACGGTGCTGACGGGGCTGAACGCCATCGGGGGCGAGTGGGGCCACAACCCGCTGCCGGCGCCGCTCGCCGACGAACTCCCCGGCCCGGCGTGCTACTGCGGGCGCCGCGGCTGCATCGAGACGTTCCTCTCGGGCCCCGGGCTGGCGCGCGACCACGAGCGGGCGACCGGCGAGGCGCTCGACCCGGCCGAGATCGCGCGCCGGGCCGAGGCGGGCGACGCGGCGGCGTCGGCCAGCCTGGCGCGATACGAGGACCGGATGGCGCGCGCCCTCGGCAGCGTCATCAACGTGATCGACCCGGACGTGATCGTGCTGGGCGGCGGCGTGTCGAACATCGCGCGGCTCTACCGGAACGTGCCGGCGCGGTGGGCCCGGTACGTCTTCTCGGACAGGGTGGACACGCGGCTGGTGCCGCCGATGCACGGGGATTCGAGCGGCGTGCGCGGCGCCGCGTGGCTGTGGCCCGCCTCCGCCCTTCGGGCTACGGCGGGGTGAACCCGCCGGAAGCCGGGCTCATGACTCAGGGCTCAGGGCTTAGGCTGACGGGCGCTCGAGGCTGTTCCGCACCAGCCCTCTCAATCAGCCTCTCCAGGTACCTGGATCGCACCTGCCGGCTCGCCAGCGCGCGCTTGACCGGCGGCAGCTTCAGGATCACGCCGAGGATGGCGGCCATGGCCCGGTGGCTGGCGAGCGCGTGGTTGTCGAAGATCAGGTCCGGCAGCTTGCCGCGCTCGATCGCCTGGAGCACCACGCGGTGCGCGGAGTCGAGCGGCGTGATCACCCGCTCGGCCCGCGGCGCCAGCCGCAGCGCCTGCTCGGGGCAGGCGGACACGCAGACGCCGCACCCGAGGCAGGCCTGTTCGTCGAGCCGCGCCGTCATCCGCCTCGGCTTCTTCGGATCGTTGGCCGAGACGACGCCGAGCGCCTCCACCGGGCACTTCTCCACGCACTTCAGGCAGCCGGTGCACTTCCCGCGGTCGATCTCGAGGATGAAGTTGGTCGTGTGGACCGGGTGCAGGAAGCCGAACCTCCGCGCCGCGATCATCGCCTCGCAGCAGCAGCCGCAGCAGTTGCAGATGAACGCCACGCGGCGGCGCGAGTTCTCGCCGAACTGCACCAGGCCGAGGTCGCGGGCCTGCTGGAGGAGGTCGAGGCACTCGGCCGCGTCGATCCTCCGCGCCACGCCGTGCCTGGTGAGCGAGGCGCCGGTCGTGTTGAACGTCAGGCAGTTGTCGAGCGGCCGGTCGCAGGCGCGGCCGACGTGCCGCATCTTGTGCCGGCAGTAGCAGAGGCCGACGCCGATGGCGGTCGCGGTTTTCGCGACCTCGCTGGCGCGCTCGTAGTCCAGCACGCGCAGGGAGAGCTCGGGCTCGATCGCCTCCTCGTTGACGAACACGCGCCCGAGGCGGGTCTCGCCCGCGCCGAACAAGTCGCGGATGAAGTCCTCTTCGACATTCAAGTACTGGTAGAACAGCTCGGCCAGCAGCTGCTGGTCAACGTCCGTCCGCACCCGCATCATCGAGAACTCGAAGAACCCGGCCATCGGGGGCGGGAGGACGTAGGTGGTGACGCCGCCCGGAGACTCGACGTCGAGCAGGATCGCGCGGCCCGCCAGCTCGTCGAGCACGCGGCGGGCTTCGGCCTCCGGCAGCTTCCACCGCTCGGCCGCGACCGCGGCGGTGAACGGTCTGATCGGGAGTTGCGCCACCAGCCCGGCCTCCCGTTCGCTGAAGAGCAGCTTCAGGATGTCGAACAGGCGGTCGGTGGGCGGCGCCCCCTGCGGGAAGCGGTTGAGCCGGTCGGCGAGGTCGCCATACGCGGATCGGACGGTGAGGTGGGACACGCTCCTCTCCTGCAGGATTCAGGATTCAGGATTCGGTGGCGCCTCCTGACTCCTGAATCCCGACTCCCGAATCCTACACGCTACTTGAGTGCCTCGTCACCCCGGAACTCCCTCGTCGGCTTCAGCTCCTCGAGGATCTCCTTGTCGGCGTCGGTCGCCGAGCCGACGATGGTCCGGCCGAGCACCGCGCCCACGCCGGGGCCGAGCATGAACCCCTGGCCGCACATCCCCTCGGCGTGCACGTAGCCCTCGACCGTCTTCGACCAGCCGAGGACCGGCGCGCCGTCGGGCGTCATCGGGTAGAGGCCGCGCCACGTGCGGCGCACCTTGACGTTCGCCACCTTGGGGACGAGGTCCACCATCCGGCCGGCGATCATCGGCAGGTAGGCCGACGTCTCGCGCCGGTCGGTGCCGACGACCGCCGGGTCGGGCGTGATGCAGAACACCAGGCCGCCCGGCTTGTGCTGGTAGAAGTAGTAGTTGCGCGCGCCCGGCGTCGGCCGGATGTCCACCAGCATCGGGCGGAGGAACCGCGCCACCGGCTCGGTGATCCCGGCCTCGTGGCTGTCGGGCACGACCGGCGTGTCGAGCCCCACCGACTGCGCGAGCGGCCGGGCCCAGGCGCCCGCCGCGTTCACCACCGTCTCGGTGGCGTAGCCGCCCTTGTCGGTGCGCACGCCGACGACCCCGTTCTTGCGCTGGATGATCCCGGTGACGCGCTCGCCGAAGCGGAACTGCACGCCGAGTTCCGCCGCGCGGCGGTGGAACGCCGCCGCCGACATCATCGGCGAGGCCGATCCGTCCTCGGGCGAGTAGGTCCCGCCGCGCAGCCCCTCGCGGTTGATGTCGGGCACGAGCGCGATCATCTCGTCGCGGTCGAGCCAGCGGATGTTCAGGCCGTAGCTCTGCTGGATCTTGAGCAGGTCCCTCAGCGAGCGCTCCTCCTGCTCGCGGTAGGCGACGAACGCGTAGCCGCCCTGGAACCACTCGATCTCGTCGCCGTGCGCCGCCTTCCAGTTCGAGAAGATCCGGATCGAGTCCAGGCAGAGGCGGATCTTGGCCGGCGAGGAGTGCGTGGCCCTGATGCCGCCGATCGCGCACTTGTTGCTGCCCTGGCCGGCGCTGGCGAACTGGTCGATGACGAGCGGCTTG
>JAJXZZ010000171.1 GCA_021779795.1 Acidobacteriota bacterium
ACCTGCTGGCGCACATGGCGAAGGAGGAGCGGATGCTCTTCCCCTACATCAGCCGCCTGGCCGAGGCGGCGCTGGGCGGCGAGGCGCCGGAGGCGCCGTTCGGGACCGTGGCCAACCCGATCCGCATGATGGAGCTCGAGCACCGGAACGCCGGCGACCAGATGGCGGCCATCCGGCGCCTGAGCGGCGGGTTCGTGCCGCCCGGGGACGCCTGCGCGACGTTCCGGGTGACCCTGCAGGAGCTGCAGGCGTTCGAGGCCGACCTGCACCGGCACGTGCACCTCGAGAACAACATCCTCTTCCCGCGCGCGCTCGACCTCGAGCGCCGCCTGCGCCGGGGATGAGCGTCGAGGCCCGGGGAGGAGGTTGGCCGGCGCCGGCGGTACAATGCCCGGTGTGAACCTCCTCTCGGTGCGCGGCGCGGGCGAGCACAACCTGAAGGGCATCGACGTCGATCTCCCGCGCGGCGCGGTCGTCGTGGTTTCGGGCGTCTCGGGGTCGGGCAAGTCGTCGCTCGCCTTCGACACGATCTGCCGCGAGGCCCAGCGCCGCTACCTCGAGACCTTCTCGTCCTACGCCAGGCAGTTCCTCGGGCGGATCGCCCGGCCGTCGGTCCGCTCCATTTCGGGGCTGTCGCCCGCCATCGCCGTGGACCAGCGGACCACGCTGCGCAACCCGCGCTCGACCGTCGGCACGCTGAGCGGCCTGCACGACGACCTCCGGCTGCTTTTCGCCAGGCTCGGCACGGCCCCCGCGGGCGTCCGGCTCGAGCGCCGCCTGTTCTCGTTCAACTCGCCGCACGGCGCCTGCCCGGCCTGCCAGGGGCTCGGCGTCGAGGACCGCCTCGACCCGGAGCGGCTCGTCGCCGACCCGTCGAAGACGATCCGCCAGGGGGCGCTCGTCATCACGACGCCAACCGGGTACGTCATCTACTCGCAGGTGACCATCGACGTGCTCGACCAGGTGTGCCGCGCGCACGGCTTCGACGTGGACACGCCGTGGCGCGACCTGGCCGACGAGCAGCGCGGCATCGTCCTCAACGGGTCGGACCGGATCCGGATCCCGTACGGCAAGCACCCGCTCGAGTCGCGCCTCCGGTGGAGCGGCATCACCGCGCGGCCGCGGGAGGAGGGGGTCTACAAGGGGATCCTGCCGGTCATGGAGCAGATCCTCAAGCGGAGCCGGAACCGGAACATCCTCCGCTTCGTGCGGAGCCTGCCGTGCCGGGCGTGCGGCGGCGCGAGGCTGCGGCCCGAGGCGCTGGCGGTGACCGTCGCGGGGCGCCGCATCGGCGAGCTGTCGGCCCTCGCGATCGAGTCGCTGGGCGGGGCGATCCGCGCGCTGGCGTTCGCCGCGCCCGAGGCGCCGGTGGGCGAGCCGATCCGGGCCGCGATGCTCGCGCGGATCGACCTCATGTCGCGCCTGGGCCTCGACCACCTCACGCTCGACCGCTCGTCGCTCACGCTGTCGGGCGGCGAGGCGCAGCGGCTGCGCCTCGCGTCGCAGGTGGGGTCGGATCTCGGCGGCGTGCTCTACGTCTTCGACGAGCCGTCGATCGGCCTGCACCCGCTCGAGCAGGACCGGCTCCTGGACGTCGTCGCGATGCTGCGCGACCGGGGCAACACGGTCATCGTCGTCGAGCACGACGAAGAGACGATGCGGCGGGCGGACTGGCTGGTGGACGTCGGGCCGGGCGCGGGGGAGCAGGGCGGCGAGCTGCTCTACAGCGGCCCGGTGGACGGGCTGGCGGCCCGCGGGGACCGGCGCAGCCGGACGCGCGCGTTCCTCTGCGGCGAGGAACAGGCGGGCGTGCCCGCCGGGCGCCGGCCGGGCGCCGGCGCGCTCGCGCTCGACGACGCCTGCCGGCACAATCTCGACCACGTCCACGCCGAGTTCCTGCTCGGCGCGCTCAACGTCGTCACGGGCGTGTCCGGGGCGGGGAAGTCGAGCCTGGTCGAGGAGCTGGTCGAGCGGGTCGGGCGCGGGCAGGTCGGCGCCGGGGTGATCGGCAAGGTGATCGAGATCGACCAGTCGCCGATCGGCCGGACGCCGCGGTCGAACCCGGCCACCTACACCGGCCTGTCGGACGCGGTGCGCGACCTGTTCGCCGCGCTGCCCGAGTCGGCCGCGCGCGGCTTCGGCAAGGGGCGCTTCTCGTTCAACGTGGCGGGCGGGCGGTGCGAGGCCTGCCAGGGTGCGGGCGTGCAGCGGATCGGCATGCACTTCCTCGGCCAGGTGGACGTCGTCTGCGACGCGTGCGGCGGGAAGCGCTTCAACGACGAGACGCTCGAGGTGGCCTACCAGGGGCGCACGATCCACGACCTCCTGGAGACGACGATCGACGACGCGGCCGGACTGCTGGCAGGCCAGCCGAAGGCCGCGCGCATCGTCGCCGCTCTTCGCGACCTCGGCCTCGGCTACCTGCGCCTCGGCCAGCCGTCCACGACGCTCTCGGGCGGCGAGGCGCAGCGCGTCAAGCTGGCCGCCGAACTGGGCCGGCCCGGCCGGGGGCACACGCTCTACGCGCTCGACGAGCCGACCACCGGCCTGCACCGCGCGGACGTCGGGGTGCTCATCGCCGCGCTCGCGAAGCTGGTGGAGCAGGGGCACACGGTGGTGGTCGTCGAGCACGATCTCGACGTCGTCCGCCACGCCGACCGCGTCATCGATCTCGGGCCCGGCGGCGGCCGTCACGGCGGGCGCGTCGTGATCTCCGGCACCCCCGAGGAGGTCGGGCGGTGCGAGGCGTCGCGCACGGGGGCGGCGCTCCGTCACCTGACTGCTCAATCGTCAGCCCCGACCCGTTCATCGTCAGTTCCGACCCCTCAATCGTCAGCCTCGACTCTTCAATCGTCAGTTCCGATTGCCTTCGCCGGCGTGCGAACCCACAACCTCGAGGGGATCGACGTCAGCTTCCCGGCCGGCGAGTTGACCGTGGTGACCGGCGTGTCGGGGAGCGGCAAGTCGTCGCTGGCCTTCGACACGCTCTACGCGGAGGGGCGCAACCGGTTCACCGAGAGCTTCTCGGCCTACGCGCGGCGGTTCCTCGAGAAGACCGGCGACGCCGAGTTCGACCGCGTCTCGGGCCTGACGCCCGTCGTGGCGATCCGGCAGCGGGCCGCGTCGCGCAACCCGCGGTCCACCGTCGGGACCATGACCGAGATCGCCGATCACGACCGCCTGATGTTCGCCCGCATCGGCGTCGGCGGGCCCGCGGACCGCGCCACGCTCACCTCGACCTTCTTCTCGCCCAACGCCGAGCAGGGCGCCTGCCCGGTGTGCAAGGGGCTCGGCTCGATCAGCGAGTGCGACCCGGACACGCTGGTCACCCACCCCGAGCGGCCGCTGCTGGCCGGCGCGATGGACGGGCACAAGACCGGGCGCTTCTACGGCGACCCGGACGGCCGCTACGTGGCCACGCTGCGGGCGGTCGGCGCCGCGCTCGGCGTGGAGTACGGCGTGCCGTACCGCGACCTCGACGCCCGGGCGCGGGACGCCGCGATGCGGGGGACGGGCGATCTCGAACTGGAGGTGGACTGGCACTTCCGGCGCGGCGCGCGGGCCGGCGTCCACCGGTTCCGCACGAAGTGGGTCGGGTTCATCGGGTGCGTCGGCGAGGAGTACGCGCGCAAGCACGCCGACCGGCGCGGCGCCGCGCTCGAACCGCTGCTGCACGCCGTGGCGTGCGCCGCGTGCGGCGGCGCCAGGCTCAGGCCCGAGGCGCTGGCCGTGCGCGTCGGGGGGCTGTCGATCGCCGACCTGCTGGCGCTCACCGTCACCGGCAGCCTCGCGTTCTTCGCCGCTCTCGACGCCGGCGGCCTCGAGGGCTGGCGGCGCGAGGCCACGGCCGACCTGCGGTGCGACGTCGTGGCGCGGCTCGAGCACCTGCGCGACGCGGGCCTCGGGTACCTGTCGCTCGACCGGCCGGCTTCGACCCTGTCGTCCGGGGAGGCGCAGCGCATCCGCCTGGCCACCGAGATCGGCAGCGGCCTGACCGGCATCACCTACGTGCTCGACGAGCCGACCGCGGGGCTCCACGCGCGCGACACGGCGCGGCTGGTCGGCCTGATGCGCGACCTGCGCGACGCGGGCAACACGGTGGTCGTCGTCGAGCACGACGAAGACGTGATCCGCGCCGCCGACCACGTCATCGACCTCGGGCCGGGCGCGGGCGCCGAGGGCGGGCGGGTGGTGGCCGCCGGCCCGCCGGCCGCCATCGCGGCGTGCCAGGCGTCGGTGACGGGGCGGTACCTGCGCGGGGCTGGCAGGGCTGCCGGCGAGGCGCCACGAACCCTGCGTCCCGGCATCACCGTCGCGCACGCGACGCTCCACAACCTGTGCGACCTCGGCGTGGAGATCCCGGCCGGCGGCCTGGTCGCCGTGACCGGCGTCTCGGGCAGCGGCAAGTCCACGCTCGTCTTCGACGTGCTGGCGCCGGCGCTGGCCGGGGAGCGCGGCCGGTCCGTCTCGCCCCGCGCCACGGTCACCGTCCACGAGCCGTTCGCGCGCGTGGTGGCGGCCGACCGCGACGGCCTTGCCGGCACCCCGTCGAGCACGCCGGCCACCCTCCTCGGGATCTACGACGCGATCCGCGATCGATTTGCCGCGACCGACGAGGCGAAGGCGGCGGGCCTCGGCAAGCGGCACTTCTCGTTCAACGTGAAGGGGGGGCGCTGCGAGCGGTGCGAGGGGGCCGGCCGCGTGCGCGTCAGCATGGACTTCCTCCCCGACGTGTGGGTGCCGTGCGAGGAGTGCGGCGGCCGCCGCTTCGCGCCCGCCGTGCTCGCCTGCCGGCTCGACGGGCGATCGATTGCCGACGTGCTCGAGATGACCGGCGGCGAGGCGCGGCAGGCGTTCGGCGGCTGGCCGGCCGTCGCCCGCCCGCTCGGCCTGCTCGTCGAGATCGGCCTCGGCTACGTCCGGCTCGGCCAGGGGGCCGACACCCTCTCGGGCGGCGAGCGGCAGCGCCTCCTGCTGGCCACCGAGCTGATTCGCGAAGCCGTCGGGCCCACGCTGTTCCTGTTCGACGAACCGACGACGGGGCTGCACTTCGAGGACGTGGACAGGCTGCTGGGCCTGTTCGACCGGCTCGTGGCCGCCGGCCACACCGTCCTGGTGGCCGAGCACCACCTGGGCGTCATCCGGGCCGCCGACTGGGTCATCGACCTCGGCCCGGAAGGGGGCGACGGCGGCGGGCGGGTCGTGGCCGCCGGGCCTCCCGGCCACGTGGCGGCCTCGGACGGCTGGACCGGCCGGGCGCTCGCCGGCCTGGGTGCGAAGGTTGCCGCTTCCTGAGCTTCCGAGCGCAGGGGACTTGAACGGCTGGGGCAGTTCTGCGAAGATGGCTAACGGGTACGTATGTCCCGCGCGGGAGGCTCGTCGTCCCGCGCGGGCGATTCTGCGCCGCATGCGCGGCGCGCAACCATAGACGAGTGCTTCACCACGAGAGGATCTTTTGGCAGTCCGTTTGTTCATTGGCAACCTTCCCTACGACACGACCGACGCGGAATTGCGCGCCCACCTCACGACCGTCGCCGCGCCCTCCGAGGTCGTCCTGCCGATCGACAGGGAGACGGGAAGGCCCCGCGGCTTCGCGTTCGTCGAGTTCATCGAGCGGCCGGTCGCCGAGGAGGTGATCCGCCGGTTCAACGCGCAGCCCTTCAAGGGACGCAACCTGGCCGTCAGCGAGGCCAGGGCTCGGGAAGACCGCCCGGCCGGCTTCAGGCCTTCGGTGCCGTTCCGCCCGGCTGGCGCGTCCGCCGAAGGGTCGGCGCCGTCGTCGGGCGATCGCCCGGCCCGCAATTTCGGCCCCCCGGCGCCGAGGCGGCAGAAGGGGACCTCCCGCAGGCCCACCAAGATGGAAGCGCGCCCGCGCGGGCCGATCCGCGAGCGGAACACGGGCCGCGTGTTCGATGTCGACGATGGCGAAGGCGAGGTCGAGGCGTTCGACGATTTCGCCACCAGCGTCAGCTCGCCCGAAGAGGACGAGCAGGAATAGCTCCCCTGTTGCCCCTTTCCACCAGACACGCGGAAGGAGCACGATTGCGCCCGGCGCGTCCGGCGTCGGGCGGTCCCGAGATCGAGAGGTACGCGTCGCCCGGCGGGCGGCGCGCGACGGGACCGTCCGCCCCCTGGGCCGCCCGGCCCGCGAGGACAGATTGTGACGGAAGAACGTTTGAAGATTGCGGTATTCATCGACTTTGACAACATCGAGATCGGCGTCAAGACGACGCTCGGCGTCGCCTTCGACGTCGGCACCATCCTCGAGGCGATCAAGGAACGCGGCGAGGTGGTGACCAAGATCGCGTACGGCGACTGGACGCGGGCCGGCGACTACAGCCGCCTGCTGACGCAGCACGCGATCAAGATGGTCCAGCGCAACCTGACGCCGGGCGGCGACAAGAACGGCGCGGACATCAACCTCGCCCTCGACGCTCTCGAGATGGCGCTCACCCACGATCACATCAACGCGTACGTGATCGTCGGCGGCGACAGCGACTTTCTCAGCCTGGTCGAGAAGCTCAAGCAGTACGACAAGACGGTCATCGTCGTCGGCGGGCGCGCGTTCACGAGCGTGATCCTGCAGCGGAACTGCCACGAGTTCATCGCCTACGAGAACCTCGTCAACGTCGGCGCCCGCCGGCACCAGGAGCGCGGCGCGCGCACCGGCGGCACCCAGCCGGTCGGCACGGCGTTCCCCCTGATCCGCCGCGCGCTCAAGGTGCTGTCCGAGCGCGAGGTGACGCCCCAGCTCGGCCTGCTCAAGAGCACGCTGCTGCAGCTCGACTCCACGTTCTCGGAGAAGAACTACGGCGCCGGGTCGTTCCGCGACTTCGCCGAGAAGCTGGCGCAGGCCGGCCTCATCCGACTCAACCAGGCGGGCCGGAACCTGCTGGTCGAGGCCAGGGACGGCGACGAGGCGGCGCCCGAGGACGGCGCCGAGCCGGCCGCGATGGCGGGCGAGCGGCCGCCCAGGGGGCGGCACG
>JAJXZZ010000172.1 GCA_021779795.1 Acidobacteriota bacterium
GATCAGCCGCTCGGTGACGGTCGCCTCGTCGATGAGCGCGCGCATCGGCCGCAGCTCGAAGACGGGCACGTCGCGGTCGAGGCCGCGGACGGTCCGGCGGATGGCCGCCGCCACTTCCGCGTCCGGCCGGGACGATCTCACGTAGAACGTCAGCCCGCTGGGCCGCTCGTCGAGCGGGTAGGGAAAGTAGACGGTCGGCTTCGCCGGGTCGCGCAGGTTGTCGTGCTTGTAGTCGCGGACGACGCCCACGATCTCGCGGTCGGCGACGACATCGGTTCCCGAGCCCATCGCGACGTGCCGGCCGACGAGGGGCTGCCCCTGCGAGTATTTCCGGACGAACGCCTCGTTGACGACCGCGACCTTGCGGCCGCCCTGGATGTCCTGGCCGTCCACCTCGCGCCCCCGCACCACGCCGATCCGAAGCGTCGAGAAGAATCCCTCGCTCACCATGCCGATCGACGCGAGCGCCCCGTCACCATCCGGCGCACGGTACCCCTCGATGGTCAGGTTGGCGCCCCGATCCGAGTTGGTCAGCGGCGCCGGGGTGACCGCGCCCGCGGCCTCGACGCCGGGCAGGCCGCGCAGGCGCAGCAGCAGGCCGCGGTAGAACTCGCGCACGCGCGGGGCCTGGTAGCCGGCCAGCGCCGGGTCCACGCCGAACGTCGTCACGCCGGCAACCCGGAATCCGGGGTCCACGCGCATGAGGTTGACGACGCTGCGGCCGAAGAGCCCCGCGGCCACGAGCAGCAGCAGCGACAGCGCCACCTGCACGACGACGAGCGCGCGGCGGACCCTGGCCTGGCCCGTTCCGGACGCCACGGTGGCGGCCTGGTCCTTGAGCGCGCCGACGGTCCCTGACCGCGTGAGCTGGAGCGCCGGGCCCAGGCCGAGCAGCAGCCCCGTCGCCACCGACAGGCCAAGATCGAACGCGATCAGCCGGGGATCGATGACGGCGCCCAGCAGGCCGGGCATGTCGGGACCCATGATCGACAGCAGGCCTGCCACGGCCCAGCGGGCGATGAGCAGCCCGGCGAGGCCGCCAGCCACGGCCAGCATCACGCTCTCGACCAGGATCTGCCGGACCAGGGCGCCGCGGCCCGCGCCAAGGGCCTGGCGGACGGCGATCTCCTTCTGCCGGCCCGCGGCCCGCGCCACGATCAGCCCCGCCACGTTCGCGCAGGCGATGAGCAGCACGAGTCCCACCAGACCCATCAGCGCGAGCAGCGCGCTCTGAAACTGGAGCTTCAGCTCGTTCACGCCCTGGGCCGCCGGGAGCAGGTCCAGCCGCAGGCCGGTGAGGAACTGTCCGAGGCGGCTGTCGCGCGGCCGCTTGGCCTCGGCGAGCATGTCGCCGAGCAGGCCCGAGAAGAGCACGCGCGTCCTCGCCTGCGCCTGTTCAGGGGCCACGCCCGGCTTCAGCCGCGCGAAGACGTTCAGCCACGACGTCCGCCGGTCGTCGAGGCCGTCCCAGGTCGGCGTCACCTCGCGTTTCATGGCGATCGGGGCGAACAAGTCGGGGGCGTAGCCGACGACCAGGCCGCGGAACGAGGCCGGCACGATCCCGATGACCACCATCGGGTGGCCGTTGACCAGGATCCGCCGGCCGACGACGCCCGGGTCCGCCGCGAACCGCCTGGTCCAATACCCGTGGGAGAGCATCACCACCGGGCTCGCGTCCGGCCGCTCGTCGTCGGACGGCGAGATGGCCCGGCCGAGCGCCGGCGCGACGCCGAGCACCTGGAACAGGTTGCCCGACACCATCTCGAGGTGGGCGCGCTCGGTCGTGCCGCCCGTCGAAAGGCTCACCGGCGCCGACGACCGCGCGATGACGCCGCCGAAGACCGACGACCGGTCGCGCAGGTCCTTGTAGAGGGGATACGAGAAGACCGTCTCGCTGCTGTCCGAGTGGTTGCGCCCCGGGAAGCCGTCCGACACGTGGAGGACGACGAGCCGCCCCGGGTCGGCGACCGGGAGGTTGCGGAGCAGGACCTGGTCCACCAGCGAGAAGATCGCCGTGTTGGCGCCGATGCCAAGGGCGAGCGAGAGGACGGCGATGGCGGTGAACAGCGGCGCACGGCCGAGGGCGCGCACGGCGTACCGCAGGTCATTCCACATCAGCGCGCTCCGCGCGAGATCCGCGCCCGCGGCGACTGTCGAGCCGGCCGTCGCGACGATGCCGCGAAGGGTGGCCCGGCATCCTCGACGCGAGGTCGATGCCCCTGGAACGATGCCCCGCCAGGCGCCGCGTGTCAATGCCCTGCGGTGGGGACGGCCTCGGTCGGCTGGCCGCACGCGATCCCGGAAACGAACACCCTCCCGACACTCGCGATGATGTCCCCGGCCCGAACGGCCGATACACCTGGAGCCGGAGAGCAGGCCCGCCATGGATGAATTCAAGGTACCGACCGTCCAACTCGCCACCGAACTCCACTGCGTGGATGGATCGGTGCTCCGCGGGCGGGTCTTCATGCCCGCCCTGTCAGCCGTTCACTCCGGTCCGATGCTGCCGCAGGAGTGGGTCAACAGCCCGCCGGTCTTCTTCCCGTTCCGGCAGGACGACGGCACGACGATTCTCCTGAACAAGCACCAGGTGCTGGCGATGTCGGTGGCGGCGAGGCCGGATGGGGACGACCAGGCCTGGGCGCCGGCCGCTCCCGTGCGCCGGGCGACGGTCGAGGCGGGGGGCAAGCGGTTCGAGGGCGACCTGGCGATCGACATGCCCGAACACCAGCGCCGGCTGGTCGATTACCTGAACCGGCCGGAACCGTTTCTCTGCCTGGTCTCCGGCGAGAACCACCTGCTCATCCGGAAGGCGCTCATCGCGCGAGTAGTCGGGACCGAGGAGGAGTGACGGTGGAAGCAGTCTGCCCGAAGTGCGCACGCCGGTTGCTGGTCGAGGACGCGAAGGTCCCGGCCGGCTCGTTTTCGGTCCGATGCCCGCAGTGCCAGGCGACCGTCCAGCTGGCCGGGCGACAGGCGGCTCCGCCCGGCCCGGTCGAGGGGGCTGCCGCCCCGCCTCCTCCGTCGGCATCTGCGCCGGCGGTTGACGCCGGCCTGCCGGGGATGGTCGAGCTGCTCCGGTCGCTCGTGCAGCGCAAGGCCTCCGATCTTCATCTCTGCGCCGGGTCGCCGCCGACGCTGCGCGTGGACGGCCGGATCGAGGCGCTGACCGGGCGGGCGCCGTTGACCGCGGCCGAAGCGGAACGGCTGCTCGCGTCGATCACGCCGGCCAGGAACCACGACGAGTTCGTCGAGCGCCACGACACCGACTTCGCCTACGAGATTCCCGGCCTGGCGCGGTTCCGGTGCAACCTGTTCATGGACCGGAAGGGCCCGGGCGGCGTGATCCGCGTGATCCCGAACACGATCATGACCGCCGAGGACATGGCGCTCCCGCGCGAGCTGCTGCAGATCTGCCAGCAGCCGAAGGGGCTGATCCTCGTCACCGGGCCGACCGGCTCGGGCAAGTCCACCACGCTCTGCGCGCTCGTGGACTACGTCAACCGGAACCGCAGCGACCACATCATCACGATCGAGGATCCGCTGGAGTTCGTGCACGAGAACAAGAAGTGCCTCGTGAACCAGCGGCAGGTGGGCCTTCACACCTCGTCGTTCAAGGACGCGCTGCGCGCCGCGCTGCGCGAGGACCCGGACATCCTCCTGGTCGGCGAGATGCGCGACCTCGAGACGGTGGCCATCGCCATCGAAACCGCGGAGACCGGCCACCTGGTCTTCGGCACGCTCCACACCTCGTCGGCCCCCTCGACGGTGGACCGCATCATCAACCAGTTCCCGGCCGACCGCCAGCAGCAGGTGCGCATCATGCTGTCCGAAAGCCTGCGGGCGGTGGTCAGCCAGGTGCTGTGCCGGAAGATCGGGGGCGGCCGGGTGGCGGCGCTCGAGATCCTGGTCGGCACGCCGCCGGTGTGCAACCTAATCCGCGAGGCGAAGACGTTCCAGATCCCGTCGCTCATGCAGACCGGCCGGAAGCACGGCATGATCCTGATGAACGACTCGCTGTTCGACCTGGTGAAGCGCGGCGTGGTCGCCCCCGAGGAGGCGTTCGCGAAGACGGTGGACAAGGCCGGCCTGCTCAGCATCTACAGGCGCGCCGGGATGGACGTCTCGTGGGCGCCGAAGGAGGCCGCGGCGCCCGCCCCGGCCTGAACGAGAGGCCTCGATCCCGAAGCGTGGCCTCCTGCCGGGCCACCCGAGGCGCGGACGTCGTTGACATCTGATGCGCGATGCGTGATGATCGCGTCATGCGCACCACGCTCGACATCGACGACGACATGCTGCAGGCCGTGAAGGAACTGGCCGCCGTGCACCGCGTGACCGCCGGGCGGATGTTGTCGGACCTGGCCCGGCAGGCGCTGACGCCGGCCCCCGCCCGGCACGTCCGAAATGGCGTGCCGGTGCTGCCCCGACGGCCGCAGGGGCGTCCCCGGCCGACGATGAAGCTCGTCAACGAGCTGAGGGACGCGTGAGGCCGATCTCGCTGCTCGACGTCAACCTGCTCGTGGCGCTCTTCGACCCCGACCACGTGCATCACGACCTGGCCCACGACTGGTTTGCGGAGCACGGGCGCCAGGGTTGGGCGACGTGCCCGGTCACCGAGAACGGGTTCGTGCGCGTGCTCGCCAGCCCCGCCTACGGCGCGGCGGTGAACAGGGTCTCGGACCTGTTGCCGCGGCTGTCAAGGTTCTGCGCGAGCGGAGGCCACGTCTTCTGGGAGGATTCGGTCTCGCTGCGCGACGTCGGGCTCTTCGACTGGTCGGCCGCGGCCGGGCACAGGCAGGTGACCGATATCTATCTGCTGGGGCTCGCGCGGGCGCACGGCGGGCGGCTGGTGACCTTCGATCGCTCCATTCCGCTGCGCGCCGTCAGGGGCGCGACCGCGAAACATCTGAGCGTGGTGGGCCCGGCGGACTGAAGCCGGGGTCGGCGCGAGCCCTATTGGTTCACGTGCACGACCTTCGCGGGCGCAAATCCGTTGAACCAGGTCGCCGACGCGTTGCTGTAGGCGCCGATGTCCTCGGAGTAGACGAGGTCGTCGAGCTGCAGCTCGGGCAGCGCCTCGGACTGCGAGATCGTGTCGAGGCCGTCGCACGTCTGGCCGAACACCGCGCACACCTCGGCCGGCCCCTTCCGAAGCGACTTGAAGTGGTAGGGGCAGTGGTCGAAGATGATGCCCGAGAAGGTGTGGTAGACGCTGTCGTCGATGTAGTAGCAGGGCCGGCCGTCGCGGACCGCCTTGCCGATGACCGTGGCGATCGAGGTCACCGCCGTCGCCACCATGAACCGCCCGGGCTCGGCGATGATCTCCATGTCCTTCGGGAAGAGCCGGTCCACCTCGGCGTTGATCTTCCGGGCGAGCACGCTGAACGGCGGCACGTGCCGGTTGTAGTGCACCGGGAAGCCGCCGCCGATGTCGAGCACCTTCAGGTCGAACCCGCGCGAGGCCGCTTCTTTCATCACCGCGGCCGACATGTTGAGCGACTGCACGTAGTTCTCGAAGTTGGTGCACTGGCTGCCGACGTGGAAGCTCAGCCCCTCGACGACGAGCCCCGAGTCGCGGGCCTCCTCCATCAGCGCCACCGCGTCGGCCGGCTCGGCGCCGAATTTCGACGACAGCTCGACCATCGACCCGGTGTTCGGCACGCGCAGGCGCACGAGCAGGCCGGCGCTCGGCGCGTGCCCGGCGATCTTCCCGATCTCGGCCCGGTTGTCGAAGGTGACGAGCGGCTTGTACTCGTTCAGCTCCTCGAGCGTCTCCTTGGCCTTCACCGGGTTCGCGTAGACGATCTTGTCCCACACGAACGCCTGGCGCTCCTTCGCCGGCCGCCGCCGGATCAGCTCGTAGACGAGCATGAACTCGGGGAACGACGCGACGTCGAAGCTCGCGCCCGCCTTGTAGAGCGTCTGCACGATCTCGGGCGCCGGGTTGGCCTTCACCGCGTAGTACGCCTGCACGCGCGGCAGGTGGCGCTTGAAGGTGGCGTAGTTCTGCCGGATGGCCTCGTGGTCCACGACGACCAGCGGCGTGCCGTGTTCCTCGGCCAGGGCCTGGAGACGCTTGGGGGGGATCTTGGACATACTCGGCTGTCGGCTGTCGGCTGTTGGCGGTCGGCGGCTGTCGGCCGTCGGCTGTTGGCCGTCGGCGGCTGTTGGCCGGCGGCGGCCGTCGGCCGACTGCCGGCCGACAGCCGACCGCCGACCGCCGACAGCCGGTCTAGATCTTCGGGTCCGACCCGTCGATCATCTTCACCTTGTTGTGCGTGAAGTATTCCTTCGTCAGCGCCTTCACCATCGCCGGGCGCGCGTCGTAGAGCCGGCGCAGCTTGCGCGGCTTGTGGCGCGCGAGCGCGTAGTGCGCCAGGATCGGCATCGCGATCGTCGTGTCGGTGTAGCACACCACGGCGTCGGGCAGCCGGTCCGGGTCCACCTTGCCCCAGCTCACCGCCTCGCTCGGCGTCGCGCCGCTCAGGCCGCCGGTGTCGGGCCGCGCGTCGGTCACCTGCAGGAAGTAGTCCTGGCCGAACTCCTTGATGCGGAGCACTTCCTGGATCTGCGGCTCGGTCTGCAGCATGAAGTTCTTCGGGCTGCCGCCGCCCCACAGCACCACCGCGCTCTTCCCGCCCGACCGCTTCGCCGCCAGCACGAATGCCGTCGTCTCGTTGACGTCGATCGACGGGTTCACGCGCAGCTTGTTGCCGCGCAGCTCCACGCCGGCCACGTTCATGCCGATCGTCGAGTCGCCGGGCGACGAGGTGTAGCAGGGCACGCCGGCGCGGTAGGCCGCCGCCAGCACCGACACGTCCTTGAGCCCCGCCTTGCGCTCCCACTCCGCCGCGTACTTGCCGAGCAGGTGGTGCAGCTCCGCCGTCCCCATCTCCTTCTGGAACTCGGGCTGGACGAGGATGTTCCTGAGCGTCTCGTCGGTCGCCATCAGGCAGTCGCTGTAGCCCATCAGCAC
>JAJXZZ010000173.1 GCA_021779795.1 Acidobacteriota bacterium
CCGTGCCGCCGTCTTCGGCCGCCCCCGCGTCCCGCCCTCCCCCGCCCGACACCGAGTCCGTTCCGCCAAGACCCGCGCGCGCCCCGGCCGCCCGCCCGACGTGTGCTATGATTCGACGTGCACCCTGATTCGACCCCCAGGGACCTCGGCCCGCTCGCGCACGCACGCCGCGTCGCCATCATCCCCGCCCGCTACCAGTCGTCCCGCCTTCCCGGCAAGGTGCTCGCCGAGATCGCCGGGCGCCCGATGATCGAGCACGTCTACCGGCGTGCCGCCGCGTCTCCGGCGGTTGACGCCGTGGTCGTCGCCACCGACGACGAGCGCGTGCGGCGCGCGGTCGAGGCGTTCGGCGGCCGGGCCGTGATGACGCGGGCCGACCATGCGAGCGGCAGCGACCGGGCGGCCGAGGTGGCCGCCTCGCTGTCGTGCGACCTGGTCATCAACGTGCAGGGGGACGAGCCGCTGCTCTCGAGCGAGACGATCGCCGAGGCCGTGGCCCCGCTCGAGGCCGACCCGTCGATCCCGATGGGCACGCTCTGCCGGCGCCTCGATCGGGCCGACGAGTTCGCGAGCCCGCACGTCGTCAAGGTCGTCACCGACGCTCGGGGGTTCGCGCTCTACTTCTCGCGGGCGCCCATCCCGTACGCGCGCGGCGCGGCGGGCGGGTTCGACGCGCGGCGGGCGTTCAAGCACATCGGCCTCTATGTCTACCGGCGCGCGTTCCTCCTGGAACTGGCGCGCCTGCCCCAGACGCCGCTCGAGCAGGCCGAGTCGCTCGAGCAGCTCCGCGCGATCGAGCACGGGTTCCGCGTGCGGGTGGTGGAAACCTCTCACGATTCGATCGGGGTCGACACGCCGTCCGACCTCGACCGGGTCCGGCGCCTGGCGGCGCCGTCGCTTCCGGCCTGAAGGCATATGCAGAACAAGGACGGTCGACCGGTCAAATTCATCTTCGTCACGGGCGGCGTGGTGTCGTCGCTCGGCAAGGGGCTGGCCGCAGCCTCCATCGGCGCGCTGCTCGAGGGGCACGGCTACCGGGTCACGCTGCAGAAGTTCGACCCGTACATCAACGTCGACCCGGGAACGATGAGCCCCTACCAGCACGGCGAGGTCTACGTCACCGACGACGGGACCGAGACCGACCTGGACCTCGGGCACTACGAGCGGTTCACCCACACCGTCACGACGCGGGCGCACAACTGGACCACGGGCAAGATCTACCTCTCCGTGATCCAGAAGGAGCGCCGCGGCGACTACCTCGGGCGCACGGTGCAGGTCATCCCGCACATCACCAACGAGATCAAGGAGTGCCTGCGCGCCGTCGCGGCCGACGTCGACTTCGTCCTGGTCGAGATCGGCGGCACGGTCGGCGACATCGAGAGCCAGCCGTTCCTCGAGGCGATCCGCCAGTTCCGGCAGGACATCGGGCGCGAGAACACGCTCTACATCCACCTGACGCTGGTCCCCTTCATCGGCACGGCCGGCGAGCTGAAGACCAAGCCGACCCAGCACAGCGTGCGCGACCTGCGGTCGATCGGCATCCAGCCCGACATCCTGCTCTGCCGGACCGACCGGTTCCTGCCGCAGGACATCAAGCGGAAGATCGCCCTGTTCTGCGACGTCGGCGAGGAGGCCGTGATCACGGCGAAGGACGTGTCGTCGATCTACGAGGTCCCGCTGATGCTGGCGGCCGAGGGCACCGACGCCATCATCCTGAAGCACCTCCGCCTGCCGCCGAGCCGCCCCCGGCTCGACACCTGGCAGCAGCTGGTGGACCGCATCCGCCACCCCTCCGACGAGGTCACGATCCACGTGGTCGGCAAGTACGTGGAGTACGAGGACTCCTACAAGAGCCTGAACGAAGCGATGACGCACGGCGGGTTCCCCCACGGCGTGAAGGTGAACTTCCGCTGGGTCGAGGCCGAGGCGCTCGAGACGGCCGAGGGGACGGGGCTGCTCGACGGCGCCGACGGCATCCTCGTGCCCGGCGGCTTCGGCACCCGCGGCACGCGCGGAATGATGCGGGCCGCCGAGGTGGCGCGCCAGCGCGCCATTCCCTTCCTCGGCATCTGCTACGGCTTCCAGTGGGCGATGGTGGAGTTCGCCCGGCACGTGGCGGGCCTGCCCGAGGCCGACTCGACCGAGTGCAACGAGGAGACGCCCGACAAGGTGATCTACAAGCTGCGCGACCTGCTGGGCGTGGACGACCTCGGCGGCACGATGCGCCTGGGGCAGTACGCCTGCCAGCTCGCGCCCGGCTCGCTCGTGCGCGAGGTCTACGGCACCGACACGATCTCCGAACGCCACCGCCACCGGTACGAGTTCAACCCGGCCTACGAGCCGGCCCTCACCGCGCACGGCATGCGCATCTCGGGCAAGTCGCCCGACGGCAAGTTCGTGGAGATCGCCGAGCTGCCCGGCCACCCCTGGTTCATCGCCGTGCAGTTCCATCCCGAGTTCAAGTCGAAGCCGCTGCAGCCGCACCCGCTCTTCGCCGGGTTCGTCGGCGCGAGCTACCGCCACAAGGTGGCCCGGCTGAACGCCAAGACGGAGGCTGGGACGGTGGCCTAGTGGCTCGTGGACGGTGGCCTAGTGGCTGGTGGCTAGTGGCTAGTGGCTGGTGGCCTAGTGGCTAGTGGCTAGTGGCTAGTGGCTAGTGGCCTAGTGGCCAGTGATCAGTGGCTAGTGGCTGGTGGCTAGTGGCTAGTGTGTCACGCGTGATCGACTGATCACTAGCCACTGATCACTAGCCACTGACCACTAGCCACTGACCGTTCACTAGCCACTGACAACCGTCGGTTCCCCGCTGGCGGCTCCCTGTATAATGTCCCGCGTGCGTACCGTGGAGATCGGACCCGTGCAGGCCGGAGGCGGGCGCCAGCTCGTCCTCATCGCGGGCCCCTGCGTCATCGAGAGCGCCGGACACGCTGCCGCGATGGCGGCCGCCCTGCGCGACATCGCCCGCCGCCGCGGCGTGCCGTTCGTCTTCAAGGCCTCGTACGACAAGGCCAACCGGACGTCGATCGCCTCGTACCGCGGGCCCGGCCTGGCCGAAGGCCTGAAGATCCTCGGGCGCATCCGCGACGAGGTCGGCGTCCCGATCCTCACCGACATCCACGAGCCCGGCCACGCGGCGCCGGCCGCCGAGGTGGCCGACGTGCTCCAGATCCCGGCGTTCCTCTGCCGGCAGACCGACCTGCTGCTGGCGGCCGCCGCCACGGGCCGCGCCGTCAACATCAAGAAGGGGCAGTTCCTCGCGCCCGAGGACCTCCGGCACGCCATCGCCAAGGTGACCGGCACGGGCAACGAGCGCGTGCTCGTCACCGAGCGCGGGACGTCGTTCGGCTACCACGACCTGGTGGTGGACATGCGGGCGTTCCCGGTGATGCGGGCGCTGGGCTACCCGGTGATCTTCGACGTGACGCACAGCCTGCAGCGGCCGGGCGGGGGCGACGGCGTCACGACCGGCCTGGCCGAGCACATCGAGCCGCTCGCCTCGGCGGGCGTCGCGGCCGGCGTGGACGGCGTCTTCCTCGAGGTGCACGACGACCCGCCGCGGGCCCGCAGCGACGCGCAGAACGCGCTCCGGCTCGACCGGCTCGACGCCCTGCTGGACCGGCTCGCCCGCCTCGATGCCGTCGTGAAGGCGCCGCGGTGACGCGCGGCGCGGACTGAGGTGCCTGTGTCCACGACCGACCGGACGGCCGAGATCGAGCTGGCGCGCAAGGTGCTCCGCACCGAGGCCGGGGCCATCCTCGGCCTCGTCGGCCGCGTGGACGCCGTGTTCACGGCCGCCGTGGACCTCCTGTTCGAGTGCCGGGGGCGCGTCCTGCTCACCGGCATGGGCAAGTCGGGCCTGATCGGGCGGAAGATCGCCGCCACGCTCTCGAGCACCGGCACGTCGGCGTTCTTCCTCCACCCGGCCGACGCGATCCACGGCGACGTCGGCGCGCTGCAGCCCGACGACGTCGTGATCGCGCTGTCGTACGGCGGCGAGACCGACGAGATCCTCCGGTTGCTCGAGACCATCCGCCGCGTCGGCGCGAGGATGGTGGCCCTCACCGGGTTCCCGTCGTCCACGCTCGGCCAGGCCGCCGACGTCACGCTCGACTGCCGCGTCGACGAGGAGGCCTGCCCGCTGAATCTCGCGCCGACGGCCAGCACGACGGCCGCCCTCGCCCTCGGCGACGCCCTGGCGATGGCCCTGCTGGTGCGCAAGGGGTTCCGGCAGGAGGACTTCGCCACGCTGCACCCGGGCGGCAAGATCGGCAAGCGGCTGATGCGCCTCGGGCAGCTGATGCACGCCGGCGACGAGATGCCCGCCGTCGGCGAGGCGACGGCCGTGCGCGACGTGATCTACGAGATGTCGCGCAAGGGGCTGGGCATGACGTGCGTGCTCGACGGCGGCGGCCGGCTCTCCGGCATCATCACCGACGGCGACCTCCGCCGTCACATGGCCGACGCCCGCGTGCTCGACCGGACGGCCGGCGACGTGATGACGCGCCGGCCGGTCACGGTGGACCGCGCGATGCTGGCCGCCGAAGCACTGAACCTGATGGAGCGCCGCAAGATCACCTCGCTCGTCGTCGTCGCGCCGGACGGCCGGGCCGAGGGCGTGATCCATCTGCACGACCTCTGGCGCACCGAGCTGTTCTGATGCCCTGCGACCCGCTGGAGCTGTCGCGCAAGGCGGCCGGGATCCGCCTGCTGCTGTTCGACGTGGACGGCGTGCTGACCGACGGCCGCGTCCTGGTCCATCAAGACGGCACCGAGTCGAAGCAGTTCGGCATCCGCGACGGCACGGCGCTCGTCTGGGCGCAGCGCGCGGGGATCCCGGTCGGACTGATCTCGGGCCGGCAGTCGGCGGCCACCTCGGTCCGCGCCGCGCAGCTCGGCATCGGCATCGTCCGGCAGGCGGCCACCGACAAGCTGCAGCTGCTCGGCGAGGTGCTGCTGGGCCAGCGCCTCGAGCCGGGCCAGGCCGCGTTCATGGGCGACGACCTCCTCGACCTTCCCGTGCTCTCGCGCGTCGGCCTCTCGGCCGCGCCGGCCGACGCCGCGCCGGAGGTGATCGCCCGCGTGGACTGGGTCAGCAGCCGCCCGGGCGGAGGCGGCGCCGCCCGCGAGCTGGTGGAGCTGGTGCTGCGGGCCCAGGGCCGGTGGGACGACCTGGTCCGCGGCTTCCTGCCCGACGACGCGCCGTAATCGACGCGGCTGGCCGGCGGCCTCGCGCTGCCGGCCGGTACGCGAAACGGGCGGCAGATCCGCCCGGCCCACGAGCCCGGCAGACCTGCCGCCCGGTCCCGATCACGCCGCCGCGGCGCTCAGTTCCCGCCCGCCTCGATCCGCTTCCGCAGTTCGCTGTGGCGGTACCCGTAGCCGAAGTAGATGGCGATGCCGATCGCCATCCAGACGATCAGCCGCAGCCAGGTCGCCCCCGGCAGGCTGGCCATCAGCGCCAGCGCCACCACCGCCGACAGGATCGGCACGAACGGCACCCACGGGGTGCGGAACGGCGCGTGCACGTCGGGGCGGTTCTTCCGGAGGAAGATGATGCCGAGCGACACGATGACGAACGCCAGCAGCGTGCCGACGCTGACCAGTTCGCCCAGGATGTGGATGGGGGTGAACCCGGCCGCCAGCGCCACCGCCACGCCGGTCACGATCGTCGTGATGTGCGGCGTGCGGAAGCGCGGATGGATCTTCTTCGCCCAGGCCGGCAGCAGGCCGTCGTGCGCCATCGAGTAGAAGATGCGCGGCTGGCCGAGCATCATGACGACCATCACCGAGCTGAGGCCCGCAATCGCGCCCAGCTTGACCAGGAACGGCAGCGTCCCGACGAACCAGGCCCACGACGTCCCCTGAGAGGCCTTGTTCGCGGCGTCGATGGCCACCGCCATCGGCGCCGGCACGCCCAGCGTCGTGTAGGGCACGAGGCCGACCATCACGCCGGACACGAGCACGTAAAGGACCGTGCAGAGGACCAGCGACCCGAGGATCCCGATCGGCATGTCGCGCTGCGGGTTCTTCGCCTCCTGGGCCGCCGTGGACACGGCGTCGAACCCGATGTACGCGAAGAAGATGACGCCCGCCCCGCGCGCGATGCCGCTCCAGCCGAAGTCGCCGAACGCCCCCGTGTTGGGCGGGATGAACGGGTGCAGGTTGGACATCTTGACGAACGCGATGCCCGCCACGATGACGAGCAGCACCACGGCGACCTTGACGATGACGATCGCGGAGTTGACGTTGGCCGACTCCTTGATGCCGACGATGAGCAGCGCCGTCACGGCCGCGGCGATGAGCACCGCCGGCACGTTGAAGAGCGCGGTCACCGTCGAGCCGTCCGCCATCGTGACCACCGTGCCCGGCGCGGCGCTGAAGGCGGCGGGAAACTGGATCCCGAAGTCGTGCAGGAAGCTCACGACGTAGCCCGACCACCCGACGGCGACCGTGGCCGCCCCGAGCGCGTATTCCAGGATGAGGTCCCACCCGATGATCCAGGCGAAGAACTCGCCCAGCGTGGCGTAGCCGTAAGTGTAGGCGGAGCCCGCGATCGGCACGCTCGACGCGAACTCGGCGTAGCACAGGCCGGCCAGCCCGCTGGCCACGCCGGCCAGCACCATCGACAGGACGATGGCGGGTCCCGCGTACTGCGCCGCGGCCTGCCCGGTCAGCACGAAGATCCCGGTGCCGATGATGGCGCCGATCCCGAGCGTAATGAGGTTGACGGGCCCGAGCACGCGCTTGAGACTGTGTTCGCCAGTCTCGGCGGCCTCCGCCCGCAACGTCTCCATCGACTTCACGGCAAACAGCGAAGACATCTGCTGGTCCTCCAATTCCACGATCCGGCGACGTGCCGGCCCGGCAGGCTGGGAGCGCGGCGCTCTCGGCGCGGCAAACCCGGCAGGTTGGGGCATTATACCTGTGACCGCGCGAATCGCACGCCGCCGAATCTCGCGCGCGGCCGCCCGGCCCG
>JAJXZZ010000174.1 GCA_021779795.1 Acidobacteriota bacterium
CGTCGTCGAGAACGTGTCGGTGCCGCCCGAGGTCGAGCAGGCCATCGACCGGCGGTCCAGCCTGTCCGCCGTGGGCGATCTCAACGACTACGTGAAGTTCCAGCTGGCGCAGAGCATGACGGCCGGTGGGGAAGGGGGCGCGGCCGGCGCGGCCGCGCAGCTCGGCGCCGGGCTGGCCGTGGGGCAGCAACTGGCGCAGTCGCTCGCGGCGCCGGCCCCCGCGCCGGCGGCCGGGCTGCCCGAGCTGCTCAGTCCGGCAGACGCCGCCCGCGTGCTCGGCGTGCCCGAGAGCGACGTCCTGGGCGCGCTCGCGGACGGCTCGCTCAAGGGGAAGAAGATCGGGACGGCCTGGCGCATCGCGCGCCCGGCGCTCGAGGAGTTCCTGAGGAACTGACGGGCGGGCGGTGGCCCGCCCGCCCGCGCCGGCTACCGGGTCGCGGCCGTCTGCGGCCCGGCCGGCAGGTGCTCCTCCAGGTAGCGCGTCAGCAGCGAGTAGAGGTGGAGCGTCGTCCCCTTCCCCTCGAAGATGCCGTGCGAGCGGTTGGGGTACGACATCATGGTGAACGTCTTGCCGTCCGCCACCAGCTCGTTGACCAGCTCCTCGAACCCCTGGTAGTGCACGTTGTCGTCGCCGGTCCCGTGGACGACGAGCAGGTGGCCCTTCAGGTTGCGGGCGAAGGTGATCGGCGAGCCGTTCGCGTACCCCTCCGCGTTCTCCGAGGGGAGCCCCATGTAGCGCTCCTGGTAGACCGAGTCGTAGAGCCGCTGGACGGGGACGGCGGCCACGGCCATCCCCGTCTTGTAGAGGTCCGGGTAGCGGAACATCGCGTTGAGCGTCATCGACCCGCCGCCGCTCCAGCCCCAGACGCCGACGCGGGAGGCGTCGGCGAACGGCCACGCGGCCAGGGCGGCCCGCGCGGCGGCCGCCTGGTCGGCCGAGGCGAGAATCCCCACCTGCCGGTAGATGCTCTTTCGCCAGGCGCGTCCCCGCGGCGCCGGCGTCCCCCGGTTGTCGAAGCTGGCGACGATGTAGCCGCGCTGGGCGAGCATCAGGTGCCAGAGATAGGTGTTGCCTCCCCAGCTGTCGAGCACCGTCTGGCCGGCCGGCTCGCCGTAGACGTAGACGAGCAGCGGGTACTGCTTCGACGGGTCGAAATCGGGCGGCAGGATCCGCCAGCCGTCCACGTCGACGCCGCCGCCGATCGGCAGCCGGTAGAACTCGACGCGCCGGCGCGACAGCGCATCCACCTTCGCCCGCAGCGCCTGGTTGGCGGCGAGCACGCGCACGCTGTCGCCCGACGGGAGGCGCACCAGTTCCGTGACCGGCGGCGTGTCGAGCGTCGAGTACGTGTGGAACGCCCACCGCGCCGACGGCGAGACGTCGTACCGGTGGACGCCCGACTGGCCGGCCGGGCCCACCAGCGCGCGGGTCCCCTTGCCGTCGAGCGAGACGCGGTACATGAAACGCCGGGTGGGGTTGTCGGGCGACGCCGTGACGTAGATCCACCCGTTCTTCCCGTCCACCGCGTTCACGCCCATGACGTCGTAGTCGCCCGGCGTGAGCAGGCGGATGGCGCCGCCGTCGCGCGGCACGGCGTAAACGTGCTTCCACCCGTCGCGCTCGCTGAGCCACAGCAGGGACTTCCCGCCGTCGAGCCAGGTGAAGTCCATCACCTCGACCCAGGCCGGGTCGGTGTCGGTGAAGATCGTCCGCACGGCGCCGGTCGCGGCGCTGCCGATCACGACCTGGTTCCGGTTCTGCAGGCGGTTGAGCTGCTCGAAGACGACCTCGTTCGAGTTGCCGGCCCACTCGAGGCGCGGGATGTAGATCTGCCGCGGGTCGCCCGTCGTCTTCATCCAGACCGTGGGGCCGCCCGAGGCGCGCACGACGCCCACCTTCACCGCGGAGTTGGTCTCGCCGGCTTTCGGGTACTTGAACGTCCTGACCGTCGGGTAGAGGCTGTCGGTGTTGTCGATCATCGAGAAGACCGGCACGCCGCGCGTGTCGAAGCGCCAGTAGGCGATGGACCGGCTGTCCGGGCTCCAGCGGAACCCGTCGCGCAGGTCGAACTCCTCCTCGTAGACCCAGTCCGACGTCCCGTTGACGATGTCGTCGTTGCCGTCCGAGGTGAGCTGGCGGATGCGCCCGCTGGCCAGGTTCTCGACGTAGATGTTGTGCGCGACCACGTACGCCGCCAGCCGGCCGTCGGGCGACAGCTTCGCGAACATGAGCGTCGAGGGCGCGAAGCGGGCCCCGAGCTGGCGCAGCCGTCCCGTGCGCAGGTCGTACGTCCAGTAGTCGCCGCGCGTGTTCTGGCGCCAGACGCGCTTGGCATCGGTGAAGAGGATCAGAACCGTGCCGTCGGGGGACCACGCGTAGTCGTCGATCGACAGCGGCGCCTTGGCCCCCTTGGGGACCAGGCGCGCGGCGGCGACGAGAACGCGCCGCGCGCCCGAGGACGCCGTGTACATCACCAGGTCGCGCGCGCCCGCGATGTCCGGGCTCGGCTCGAGCGTGGTGAACGAGTCGCCGTCCGCCATCCACTTCGCCGGGCCGAACCGCTCGGGCGCGAATTCGCGCGACGAGAAGATCCGGTCGAGCGTGAGCGTCCCCTGGGCGGCCTGGCCGCGGGCGGTGGCGGCGGCGGGGACGAGGAGGGCGACGGCGAGCAGGACGACGAGGAGGCGCCGGGTGGTCATGCGGCCTATCCTATCGCGTTCGCGCCGGCGGCGGAGGGAGGCCCGTTTGGCCGCGGGGCCGCGGCCGGGTATGATCACGGCTTCACCCCGTGGCAGGAGCGCGGATGAGCCGGATCAAGGTGACGGTGGAACGTGTCGGCGGCTGCTGCAATCTCCCGATGATGGTCGGGGACTGCTTCTACCTCGACGGTTCGAAGCTCTCGGTGCCCGAGGGGCGGTTCGTCTGCCTGTGGGCGCTGCAGAGCATGATGCCCGTCTTCCCGATCCTCGGCGTCCAGGACAGCCTGCCGTCCACGCACTGGGTCCGTTCGGTCCGCCACTTCGTCTGCCCGGACCCCAAGGGGCAGGTGCTGTTCCGCCTGGAGACGCTCCCCGATGATCCGGATTGACGCCGCCCGGTGCACCGGCTGCCGGTGCTGCGAGGCGGCGTGCGCCTTCCACCACACGGGCAGCGGCGGCCGCGTCCTGTCGCGCATCCGCGTCGTGAACCTCTACGAGGCGGGCGTGGACGCGCCGGTCGTCTGCCAGCAGTGCGAGGAGCGCGCCTGCCTGGCCTGTCCCGAGGACAGCCTGACCATCGGCCCGCTCGGCCAGGTGGTCGTCTCGCCGACGCTCTGCTCGGCGTGCGGGGCGTGCGCGCGGTCGTGCCCGATCGGCGCCGTCGAGATCGTGGACGGGATCCCCTTCGTCTGCGACCTGTGCGGCGGCGAGCCGCGCTGCGTCACCGCCTGCACGCAGGAGGCGATCGCGTTCGTCCCCGGCGCGGGCGGGACGACGTCGCTCGCGCCGTTCGCGGAGGGCAGCGCGCGGGTGTCGCCGAGCGTGAAGCGGGCCCGCTTCGCGCGGGCGCTGGGCTCGGCGGTCCGCGCCGGGTGGGGGGTGAGCCGTGGCTGACCGGGTGTTCGGCTACGGCGGGCGCGTGCTGCGCGTGGACCTGACGGCGCGCCGCTTCGAGATCGAGCCGCTCGACCCGCGCTGGATGAAGGACGTGGTGGGCGGGCGGGCCGCCAACACCAAGCGCCTGGTCGAGGACCTCGATCCGGCGAGCGACCCGCTGGGGCCGGGCAACGTCCTCATCTTCGGCGTCGGCCCGCTCACCGGCACGATCCTGCCGGCGTCGGCCTACTTCACGGTGACGGCGCGCTCGCCGCTGACCGGGATCCTCGGCGACTCGGCGGCCGGCGGCCACTTCGGCCCCGAGATGAAGCTCGCCGGCTTCGACCAGATCGTCGTCACCGGCTGCGCCGACTCGCTCCTCTACCTCCTGATCACCGACGACGGCGTCCGCTTCGTGCCCTGCCCCGAACTGGCGGGCCGGGACGTCGTCCAGACGACGGCCGCCATCCGCGAGGCGCACGGCGACTGGGACATCCAGGTGGCGGCGATCGGCGTGGCGGGCGAGAACCGGGTCCGGTTCGCGGCGCTCGTGTCGAGCGGCAACCGGGTGAACGGGCGGGCGGGCATGGGCGCGGTGATGGGCGCCAAGCGCCTGAAGGCGATCGCCGTGCGCGGCAGCCGGCCGGTGCGGATCCACGATCCGCTCGGCCTGGCGGACCAGGTGCGCGCCGTGCACCGCGCGATCCTCGACCACCCGGAGTACGAGAAGCGGCGCCGGCTGGGCACGACCATGCTCATGCAGGACCTGAACCGGATCGGGATCCTGCCGACCCGCCACTTCCAGGAGGGGCTCTGCGCCTACGTGGACGAGGTGTCGGGCGAGCGGCTGGCCTCGGCGTACAAGGTCAAGAACAAGAGCTGCTACAACTGCCACGTCCACTGCTCGCGCTACTACGTCTGCGAGGGGATCGAGGCCGAGGGGCCCGAGTTCGAGACGCTGTGCGGCTTCACCTCGCGCATCGGCAACCGCAGCCTGCCGTTCGCGCTCGAGATGAACCGGACGCTCAACCAGTACGGGATGGACTCGCTGGCCGTGTGCGAGATCGTCGGCTGGCTGATGGAGTGCCAGGAGAAGGGGCTGGTGGACCCGGCCGACGTGGACGGCCTGCGGGTGTCGTGGGGCGACTGCGACTCGGTGCGTCGGCTGGTCGAGCTCGTCGCGCACCGGCGCGGGATCGGCGACGCGCTCGCCGAGGGGGCCACGCGGTTCTCGAAGCGGTTCTCCGAGGCGGCGCAGAAACTGGTGATGCAGGTGAAGGGGCTCGACATCATCTGCGGCGACCCGCGGGGGATCAAGGGCTACGGCCTCACCTACGCCGTCGCCTCGCGCGGGGCCGACCACCTGCGGGCCGAGCCGTACTTCGAGCTGACCGGGCGCTGGGAGGTGGCGCGGCGGCGGTTCGGCACCGAGAAGGCGGCCGACCGCCTGGCCGAGGAGGGCAAGGCCGCGCTGGTCACCTACTCGGAGAAGATCGCGCTGCTCACCGACTCGCTGACCATGTGCAAGAACGTCGGCCTCTGCATGGACGTCGTCGATCTCGAGCGGGCCGCGGGCCTGCTGACGGCCGCCACGGGCGTGAAGTACACGGCCGACGCGCTCGACCGGCACTTCGCCGAGGCCGTGCAGCGCGACTTCCGGCTGAACCGCGCGTTCGGCGTGACGCGGCGCGACGACACGCTGCCCGAGCGGTTCCTCCGCGAGCCGCTCGCCGAAGGGCCCACCCGCGGATCGGTCGTGGACCTGCCGCGGATGCTCGACGACTACTACCGGCTGCACGAGGAATGACCGCCCGCGCCGACCGCCTCGTCGATCGCGAGCGCGGGCTCCACCGCCAGCTCACGCGCCGCCACATGACGATGATCGCCATGGGGGGCGCGATCGGCACGGGGCTCTTCCTCGGCAGCGGCCTCGCCGTCGGGCAGGCGGGCCCGGGCGTCATCGTCTCCTACCTGATCGGCGTCGGCCTCTGCCTGGTCATGATGTACGCGCTGGCCGAGATGGCCGTCGTCCACCCGACGGCCGGGTCGTTCGGCGTCTACGCCGAGACCTATCTCAACCCCTGGGCCGGCTTCGTCGTGCGCTGCACGTACTGGTTCGCGCAGGTCGTCGCGATCGGCGGCGAGGTGACGGCGGCCGGCATCTACACGCAGTTCTGGTTCCCGGGCGTGCCGCTCTGGGCCTGGGTCGTCGCCTACTCGGCGCTGCTGCTGCTCGTCAACCTGACGGCGGTGAGGACGTTCGGCGAGTTCGAGTACTGGTTCGCGATGATCAAGGTGTCGGCCATCGGGCTGTTCGTCGTGCTGGGCGCCGCCTACGTCTTCACCGGCGTCGGCGGGACCGCGCCGATTGGCCTGCGCCACCTCGCCGACCCGGCCGCCGGGGGGTTCCTGCCGCACGGGTGGGCGGGCGTGTTCGGCGCGATGGTGGTGGTGATCTTCTCGTTCTACGGGATCGAGATCATCGCCGTGACGGCGGGGGAGGCGATGGACCCCGAGCGCGAGGTGCCGCGGGCGCTCAGGAGCATGGTCGCCCGGCTCGGCCTCTTCTACATCCTCGCGATCGCGCTCGTCGTGGCCATCGTGCCATGGCAGCGGGCCGGGATCGCCGAGAGCCCGTTCGTCACCGTGTTCCGGTCGCTCGGCGTGCCCTACGCGGCCGGCGTGATGAACTTCGTGGTCCTGACGGCGGCGCTCTCGTCGATGAACACGAACCTGTACCTCTCGGGGCGCATGCTGTTCTCGCTCTCGCGCAGCGGCCTGGCGCCGGCGGCGTTCGGCCGGCTGACGCCGCAGGGGGCCCCGCGCAACGCGGTGCTGGCCTCGACGCTCGGCCTCGGGCTGGCCGCCGTGCTCGCCGCGCGGTTCGCCGGGTCGGCCTACCAGTGGCTGCTCGGGATCGCGATCTTCGGCGGGATCCTCGTCTGGATCGTCGTGCTCGTGACGCTCGTCGCCTTCAGGCGGGCGCGCGCGCGGCAGGGGCTCGCGCCGGGGACGGTCCGCATGCCGCTGTTCCCGTGGCTGCCGCTGGCCGGCATCGCGGCGCTGGCCGCGGTCCTGGTGGAGTGCTTCCTCGTCGGCCTCTGGGTCGCGTGGGTGGCAGGAGTCGCCTGGGTCGTCGGCGTCTCGGTCGCCTACGCCCTCGTGCGCGCGCGCCGGGCCCGGCGCCTCGACGCTCCTGGCCCAAGCCCAAGCCCTGAGCCCTGAGCCTTGAGCCTTGCGCGCTGTGCCCCCTCCTTGACCCGCCCCGGCCACAGCAGTAACCTTCGAGGCTGGCGGCACCCGTCAGAGGGCCAACTCCATGCTGTCACCCGGGTCGCGGCTCGGGCGCTACGAGA
>JAJXZZ010000175.1 GCA_021779795.1 Acidobacteriota bacterium
CCCAGGTCGGGCGCGACGGCAATGCCGTGCACGCCGGGCGTCGGCGCGATCTCGCCGACGACCCTGTTGGTCGCCGTGTCGACGACGACGACCGAGTTGCCGTGCGAGACGAACAGGCGCTTGGCCGGCGAGTCCACCGAGGCGTAGTCCCACCCGCCCTCGGTGCCGATCTTGATCACGGTCAGCGGCTTGTACGGTCCTTCGGCGGCCCGCAGCGGGGCCGGCCGGGCGACGACGGCTGCAGCCAGCGCGACGCCGGCCACGACGCTCACGGTTCTCACGATCTTCATAGTCATCTCCCTGTCAGTTCCTCTCCGGCGCGACCAACTGCCCGTCGGGCGTGAAGGCCAGGGCCCGCGTCGTCGCGTCCTTGACCTGCAGCTCGTACCGGACCGTCGCGCCGCGCGTCATCCGCTCGGCCACGAGAATCGTGGCCTTCGGGTGCAGTCTCCTGAGCGAGGCGGTCACCGCCGGCGGCAGGCTGCCCGGCGCGATCGCCTCCTCGAGCTCGATCACCTGTCCGTCGGCCGCGTAGATGAGATCGCGGGCCCTGCCGTGCTCCACGCTCTCGACCTCGTACACCGTCTTCCCGCGCTCGGTTTCCTTCGACGTGCCCCTGATGGTCGCGTTCGGATACGCCTGCTTGAACGCCGCCGCGACCGGCGCCGGCAACTGCACCCTGATCGTGTAGGCGCCCGCTCCCTCCCGATCGTTGCCGACTTGCGCGGCCCCGGCCGGTTTCTTCGCCGCCGGCTTGGCGGCGGGCTGCTGTTGGGCAGCCAGCATGCTGCCGGCCGCCACGATGAACGCGGCGAGCGTCCCAAGAGCCCAGAACTTCCTCATGATGTGCTCCTTGCGTGTTGGTTGATGAACTCCGCAGGGCCGCCCGGCAGCACGATGCGGAACAGACTGCCGCGTCCGGGCTGCGACTCGACCTCGAGGCGCCCGCCGTTTGCCTCGACGGCCCACTGCGCGATCGCGAGACCGAGGCCGGCGCCGCCGCTCGCCCGCGAGCGCGCCCGGTCGGCCCGGTAGAACCGCTCGAAGATGTGCGGCAGGTGCTCGGGCGCGATCCCCGGGCCGTTGTCGACGACCTCCAGGATGGCGGCGCCGTCGGAGGCGCGCGCGGCCAGGCGGATGTCGGCCCCCTCCTGGCTGTACTTGATCGCGTTGTCGAGCAGGTTCAGCACCGCCTGCCGCAGCGTGGGCCGGTCCGCCACGACCTCGGCGCCGGTCCCGGCGTCCACGCGGACGGTCTGCCCCTTCTCCTCGGCGAGCACCTCGAGGTCGGACGCGACCTCGCGCGCCAGTTCGGCGAGGGCGAAGCGGGCCGGGTGCAGGTCCGCCGCGCCCGAATCGGCCTGCGACAGCAGCAGCAGGCTGTCGGCCATCGTCGTCAGCCGCTCGGTCTCCTCGAGGATCGACCCGACGAGCTCGCGGTAGTCGGCCTCGCTGCGCGGCCCGCGCAGGCCGACCTCGCCGACGCTGCGGATGGCCGTCAGCGGCGTGCGCAGTTCGTGGGCGGCGTCGGCGGTGAACCGGCGCAGCGTGTCGAACGCGCGCTCGAGGCGGGAGAGCGCGTCGTTGATGACGCCGGCGAGCTGGCCGAACTCGTCCGAGGGGTTCCCGGCCGGCAGCCGCTCGCCGAGCCGGTCGGCCGTGATGCGGCGGGCGCGGGCCGTCATCGACTCGACCGGGGCGAGGGCCCGGCGGGCCAGGACGTAGCCGGCGGCGACGGCGACGGCGAACGCGAACGGGAGGCTCAGGCCGAGGACGGCGGCGAACTCCTGCAGTTCCCGGCGGGCGAACCGCTCGCTGCGCCCGACGCGCACGTAGAGCCGCTGCCCGCCGACCTCCACGGGGCGGACGAGCATTCGCACGTGGTCGCCGTCGGGCAGGCGCAGGCCGGCGAACCGGCGGGGCCATGTCGCGGGCAGCCCCGGCGGCGCCGGCAACTCCGGCTCGCGCCCGCGGTCGAACACGCGCCGGCCGTCCGGCGTCCAGGCGTCCACCCAGACCGCCAGGTCGCGGCCGCGGCGCGCCAGGACCTGGTCGGCCGGCGCGGGCGACGCGGCGGCTGCAGCGGCCAGGTCCTGCCGCAGCCACTGCACGGCCAGCGCGTAATCGCCGAGGAGCTGGCCGTCGAGCGACTCGTACATGTCGTCGCGCACCTGCAGCAGCACCGCGGCGGCGTAGAGCGACACGACGACGAGCAGGGCGAGGCCGTGCCAGAGGGCCAGCCGCGCGCGGACGCTCTCCGGCCAGCTCATGCCTCTTCCTCCTCGCGGACGACGAAGCCCACGCCGCGGACCGTGTGGAGGACCCGGGCGCCGGGGCCGCTGTCGATCTTGCGGCGGAGCCGCATGATGTGCACGTCGATGACGTTGTCGAGCGGCGTACCGCGGGCCGGTTCGCGCCAGACCTCGCGGGCGATCTGCTCGCGGGAGACGACTTCGCCCTGGTGCTGCACGAGGTATTCGAGCAGGGTGAACTCGCGAGCCGTGAGCGGCAGCGCCTTCCCGCCGCGCGTGGCGCGGCGGGCGGCGTGGTCGATCTCGAGGTCGGCCACCTTGAGCCGGGCCGGCGCCTCGGGCCGGCCGCGGCGGAGCAGCGCGCGGACCCGGGCGAGCAGCTCTGCGAAGGCGAACGGCTTGACCAGGTAGTCGTCGGCGCCGGTGTCGAGGCCGGCCACGCGGTCCGAGACGGTGTCGCGCGCCGTGAGCACCAGCACGGGGGTGGCGTGACCCGCCTGCCGCAGGGCGGCCAGCAGCTCGAGGCCGTCGCGGCCGGGGAGCATCAGGTCCAGGACGACCAGGTCGAACCGCTCGGCGAGGGCGCGCGACAGGCCCTCGTCGCCGGTCGCGGCGATGGCGGTGTCGCAGCCCTCGGCCGCGAGGCCGTCGGCGACGGCCCGCGCCACCTTCGACTCGTCCTCCACCACCAGGATGCGCGTCACCACGATCATCCTTGTAGCCCGTACCGCCCGCCGCGGGCTACTGAAGTTTTCGTGAAGCCCGGCCGCCTCCAGCCGATCCGTTCGGCGGCGGGCGCCGCCGGCCGCGCGGCTGACTGGCCTTCGCCCGCGATTCAGTGTAATCTGTCAAGCACCTGCAGATGCCCTGAACGCGGTCGGGTCCCCGGCGCCCTCATGGATGCCTTATTCACTGCAGGACTCCAAATAGCGGAGCAACGCGTTTGGTTCGTTTCTGTCACAGCACATGGCCCCGCGGCCGCGCGGAAGGGGCCTGCCAGAGTCTGTCGTATGCCTGAAACCAATCGTCGCGTGCGAGGGGTCGTGGTGATCCACGCCGAGCGGTGCAAGGGGTGCGCGCTGTGCGTCGAGTTCTGCCCGACCGACGTGCTGGCGCTGTCGAGCGAGTTCACGTCGAAGGGGTACCATCCGCCGGAGGTCGTGCGGCCCGAGGCCTGCTCGGGCTGCGACCTGTGCGGGATGTACTGCCCGGATTTCGCCATCTATGGATATCGACTGTAAGTAGGATCCGGGAGTCAGGATTCGGGATTCGGAGCGTCCCGCGCCTCCGGAGCCTGCGGCCTGGACTTCCCTGAATCCTGAATCCCGAATCCCGAATCCCGAGGAAGCTCATGCATGCAGATCCGGCTGGCGTCCTGACGGGCGCCCACTTTCTCGACGGCGACCACGCGGCCTGCGAAGGCGCGCTCGCGGCGGAATGCCGCTTCGTCGCCGGCTATCCGATCACGCCGTCCACGGAGGTCGTCGAGCGCATCGCGCAGCGGTTTCCGCAGGTCGGCGGCGTCTTCATCCAGATGGAAGACGAGTTGGCCTCCTCGATTGCCATCGCCGGCGCGGTCTGGGGCGGCAAGCGCGCGATGACGGTGACCTCGGGCCCCGGCTTCTCGCTGATGATGGAGCACCTGGGCTTCGCGGTCATGACCGAGACGCCGTGCGTGTTCATCAACGTCCAGCGCGGCGGGCCGTCCACCGGGCTGCCGACGCTGCCGGCGCAGGCCGACATGATGCAGGCGCGCTGGGGCTCGCACGGCGACTACGAGATCATCGCCGTGTCGCCCAACTCGCCGCAGGAGTGCTTCGACCTGACGCTCAAGGCGTTCAACCTGGCCGAGCAGTACCGGGTGCCGGCGCTGGTCATGATGGACGAGTGCGTCGGCCACATGATGGAGCGCGTCGTGATCCCGAAGCCCGAGGAGATCGAGATCTACCCGCGGCGCTTCACGACCGCCCCGCTCGACGAGTACCTGCCGTTCGCGCCCGAGCAGAACATGGTGCCGACGATGGTGCGGGCCGGGCAGGGCTACCGGTTCCACATGACGGGCCTCACGCACAACGAGAAGGGGTACCCGGACATGACCGTGTCCGGCCAGGCCCGCCTGCTGACCCGGCTCACCGACAAGATCAAGAAGAACGCGACGGCCCTGACCGACGTGGTGGCCGACCAGGTGGACGGCGCCGAGGCGGTGGTGATCTCCTACGGCATCACCTCGCGCGTGGCGATGAAGGCGATCCAGATGGTGCGCGCCCAGGGGCGCCGCATCGGCTCGCTGCGCCTGCGCACGGTCTGGCCGTTTCCCGAGCACGTGATTCGCGACCTCGCCTCGAACGTGCGGGCGCTGGTCGTGCCCGAACTCAACCTCGGCCAGATCGTGCGCGAAGTCGAGCGCCTCGGCTGCGGCGCGCGCGTGGTGGGCGTGCCCCACGCCGGCGGCACGGTGCACGACCCGGCGGTCATCGCCCAGGCGATCACGGAGGCCCTCCGATGAGCGTGGAAAATCCTGTCGAACGTTATCTCCGCACCGACCGCATGCCGCACATCTGGTGCCCGGGCTGCGGCATCGGCACGACGGTGAACTGCTTCACCCGCGCCATCGACGAGAGCGGCATCCCGATGGACCGCCTCGCCGTCGTCTCCGGGATCGGCTGCACGGGCCGCGTCGCCGGCTACATGCACGTGGACTCGTTCCACACGACGCACGGCCGCGCCATCCCGTTCGCCACCGGCCTGAAGCTGGCCGCGCCCGACGTCAAGGTCGTGGTCTACAGCGGCGACGGCGACCTGTTCGCCATCGGCGGCAACCACTTCATCCACGCCGCCCGCCGCAACCTCGACATGACGGTCATCTGCGTCAACAACCTGACCTACGGCATGACCGGCGGCCAGCTGACGCCGACGACGCCCGAGGAGGCCATCGCCTCGACGATGCCGTACGGGAACTTCGAGCACCCGTTCAACCTGCCGTACCTGGCCGAGTCGTGCGGCGCCGTGTACGTGGCGCGCTGGACGACCTACCACGTGACGCAGATCAAGAAGTCGATGAAGGAGGCCCTGCTCAAGAAGGGGTTCTCGTTCATCGAGATCATCTCGCCGTGCCCGACGCTCTACGGGCGCCGCAACCGGATCGGCGACTCGCTCGACGAGATGAAGACCTACAAGACGCGCAGCCAGATCAAGAACGGGGCGGACACCAAGAGCGTCGACCTCGGCATGGGCGGCCCGATCGTCGTCGGCAAGTTCGTCGATCGCGAGCGGATCACCTACCAGGACGCGATGGAAGCCTTCTATACGCGCAAGCTGGGCGACCGGTACGCGCGCGCGAGTCACTAAATGGCGCAGACGCAAATTCGCATCGGCGGGTTCGGGGGGCAGGGCGTCATCCTGAGCGGCATCATCATCGGCCGGGCCGCGGCGATCCACGGCGGGCTCCACGCGACGCTCATCCAGAGCTTCGGCCCCGAGGCCCGCGGCAGCTCCTCGAGCGCCGAGCTGATCGTCGCCGACGAGCCGATCCTCTACCCCTACGTGAAGGACCTCGACATGCTCGTGGTCCTGTCGCAGGACGCCTACGCCCGGTTCACCCCGGCCCTCAAGAAGGGCGGCCTGCTCGTGACCGAGGCCGACCTGGTCCACCTCACGCCGCCCGTGCCGGCCGCCGAGCACTTCGTGGTGCCGGCCACGCGGCTGGCCGAGGAGATCGGCCGGAAGATCGTGCTCAACATCATCACCGTCGGCTTCTTCGGCGCCGTCAGCCGGCTCGTCTCGGCCGAGGCGCTCGAGCAGGCCGTGAAGGAGTCGGTCCCGTCGGGCACGCTCGACCTCAACCTCCGGGCGTTCAGGAAGGGCTACGAGGCCGGCGTCGAGGCCCTCGCCAAGGCCAAGGTGTAGCGGGGCGGCACCTTGACATCTTGCGATCGTGCGATCGCACGATCGCAAGATCGCACGATGCGGTGATGCAGTCCGATGCCTTTTTCCGAGGTCTTCGGCCACGCGCAGCCCATTGAGCGGCTCACCCGGGCGCTCGAGCGCGGGAGCCTGCCGCCGAGCCTGCTGTTCGGCGGGCCCGACGGCGTCGGCAAGCGCCTCGTGGCGCGGGCCGTCGCCCAGGCGCTGAACTGCCTCTCCCCGGCCGCCGGGGACGCGTGCGGCCGGTGCGCCGCCTGCCGGCGCATCGCCGCGGGCACCCATCCCGACGTGCTCGTCGCCGAGCCCTCCGACACCGGCGTCATCAAGATCGAACCGGTGCGGGCGCTCGTGGCGGCCGCGGCCTACCGGCCGTTCGAGGGCCGGCGCCGGGTCGTCATCATCGACGACGCCGACCGCCTGAACGTCGACGCGCAGGACGCGCTGCTGAAGAGCCTGGAAGAGCCCGGGCCGTCGACGGTGTTCATCCTCGTCACCGCGAAACCCGAAACTCTGCTGCCGACGGTGCGGTCGCGCTGCGCCCGCGTGAACTTCGGCCGGCTCTCGGCCGGCGACATCTCGCGCGCGCTCGTGGACGCCCACCGCTACGCCCCCGACCAGGCTCATGCCGCCGCGGCCGTCGCCGACGGCAGCCTCGGGCGCGCCCTCGACGCCGCGTCGGCCGGGTACCAGGAGGCGCGGGCCGTGGCGCTCGCGGCCCTGCG
>JAJXZZ010000002.1:0-11621 GCA_021779795.1 Acidobacteriota bacterium
CTCCACCGGCCGCTCCGCCCGCCTCGGCGACATCGTCACGGCGTCGGTCAAGGAGGCCGTGCCCGACTCGAACGTCAAGAAGGGCTCCGTGGTGAAGGCCGTCATCGTCCGCACGCGCAAGGAGCAGCGCCGCAAGGACGGCAGCTACATCCGCTTCGACCGCAACGCGGCCGTGCTCATCAACGACCAGAACGAGCCGATCGGCACGCGCGTGTTCGGGCCGGTTGCCCGCGAGCTGCGCGAGCGGAAGTTCATGAAGATCATCTCGCTGGCGCCGGAAGTGCTCTGAGCGGGGACGCAGAAGGGTTCAGGAGCCGGAATTCAGGAGTCAGCACCGAATCCCGAATCCGGAATCCGGAATCCCGAGGAACCTGAGTTATGTCGCGTCTTGAAACGCCAATTCGGAAGAACGACAACGTCGTCGTGACGACGGGGAAGGACCGCGGCAAGCGGGGCCGCGTGCTGAAGGTCGAGCCCGCCCACAACCGCCTGGTCGTGGAGGGGGCGAACTTCATCAGCCGCCACACCAAGCCCAACCCGTCCAAGAACGTCCAGGGCGGCATCGCCAAGCGCGAGGCCTCGCTCCACGCGTCCAACGTCCAGCTGGTCTGCCCCGAGTGCGGCAAGCCCACGCGGATCGGCCGCCGCGTGCTGGGCGACGGGCGGAAGGTGCGCATCTGCCGCAAGTGCGAGGGAGTGGTGGACAAATGACCCGGCTGAAGGAACGTTACCTCAAGGACGTCGTCCCCGGCCTGAAGAAGGAGTTCGGCTACACGAACGTCATGGCCATCCCCAAGCTGGAGAAGGTCGTGGTGAACATGGGGCTGGGCGAGGCGACGCAGAACGTCAAGCTGATCGACGCCGGCGCCGACGAGGTCGGGCGCGTCACCGGCCAGCGCGCCGTCACGACGCGGGCGAAGAAGTCGATCGCCGCCTTCAAGGTCCGGAAGGGCATGCCCGTCGGGGCGATGGTCACGCTGCGCGGCGACCGGATGTACGAGTTCCTCGACCGCCTGCTGAACATCGCGCTGCCGCGGGTCCGCGACTTCAAGGGCGTCTCGACCCGGGGCTTCGACGGCCGCGGCAACTACACGCTCGGCCTGCGCGACCAGCTGCTGTTCCCCGAGATCGACTACATGAAGGTCGACAAGGCGCGGGGCATGAACGTTTCGGTGGTGACGACGGCCAAGACCGACGAGGAGGCGCGGCGGCTGCTGCAGCTCCTCGGGATGCCGTTCAGGACAGCCTAAGGCTCAATAGGCTCAGGGCTCAGGGCGGACCACGGCCCTGAGCCGACAAGGATCTGTAAATGGCTACGACCGCGAAGAGAGTCAAGGAACTGAAGACGCCGAAGTACAAGATCCGCCTGCGGCACCGCTGCCGGCTGTGCGGACGGCCGCGGGGCTACCTCCGGAAGTTCGCCCTGTGCCGGCTCTGCTTCCGCAAGCTGGCGCTCGAGGGGGACATCACGGGCGTCGTCAAGAGCAGCTGGTAGACCGGCGGAATCGCAGGCGGAAACCCCCGAACTGTTCGCGCGAGCGAACCACCCGGGAGAACGACAAGGTTCACGAGTTATGACTGATCCGATTGCTGACATGCTCACGCGCATCCGCAACGCCGTGGGGGCCAAGCGGCCGCGCGTCGACATCCCGGCGTCCAGGCTGAAGGTCGAGATCGCCCGGATCCTGCAGTCCGAGGGGTACATCCAGGGCTACAAGGTCGTGGAGGAGACTCCCGAGGGCGCCCGGGCGCCCCGCAAGGTCGTGCGCGTCTTCCTGAAGTACGGCGCGCGCGGCGAACGCGTCATCACCGGGATCGAGCGCATCAGCCGGCCCGGCCGGCGCGTCTACTTCGGCCACGACGAGGTGCCGCCCGTGCTCGCCGGCCTCGGCATCAGCATCCTGACGACCTCCAGGGGCCTGATGACCGGCCGCGACGCCAGCAGGGCGGGCATCGGCGGCGAGGTGCTCTGCAACGTCTGGTAGTGAAGTGACACGGACGTAGTGGCGAGCGACCAGTGGCTAGTGGCTAGTGTCAAACGCGTGACTGGCTGGCCACTGACCACTGCCCACTAGTCACTGACAGGATGACAACCATGTCCCGTATTGGAAAGAAACCCATCCCGATCCCGAAGGGCGTCACGGTCACCGTGGCCGAGGGCGCGGTCGAGATCCAGGGCCCCAAGGGCAAGCTGCGGCAGGCCTGCCCCCCCGGCATCACGTTCGAGGTCAGGGACGGCCAGCTGCACGCCCTGACGGTCCGCGACGACAAGGAGCTCGGGAAGTTCCACGGCCTCGGCCGCAGCCTCGTCGCCAACGCCGTCGCCGGGGTGACCGAGGGGTTCAAGCGCGAGCTCGACATCGTGGGCATCGGCTACCGCGCCGAGCTGAAGGGCCGGCAGGTGGTCTTCGCCCTCGGCTACTCGCACCCGATCGTGTTCGACATCCCCCAGGGGATCGACATCGCGATCGACAAGCAGACGCACGTCACCGTGACCGGCATCGACCGGCAGCTCGTCGGCCAGGTGGCCGCCGACATCCGGCGGATGCGCAAGCCGGACCCCTACAAGCAGAAGGGCGTCCGCTACACCGGCGAAGTGCTGAAGAAGAAGGTCGGCAAGACGGGGGCGTAGACAAGGGCTCAGGGCTCACGGCTCGAGACTCAGGCGGCCCAAAGCCCCTCGAGCCCTGAGCCGCCCGTGAAGACCTCGGGGCCCGGGGGCCCCGTGAAGACACGAGAAGGACCTATGAAGATTCGGACCAAGGAAGACCGGCGCGACCGCATCAAGCTGCGGCTGCGCAAGCGCATCGTCGGGTCGGCCGAGCGCCCCCGGGTGACGGTGTTCCGCAGCGTGGCGCACATCTACGCCCAGGCCGTCGACGACGCGACCGGGCGCACCGTGGCGGCGGCGTCGACCGTCGAGCCGGCCGTCAAGGCCAGGATGGGCGAGAACGTGCGCGGCGGCAACGTCGCGGGCGCCGCGCTCGTGGGCCAGCTCATCGCCGAGCGGCTGCTCGCGAAGGGGCTCAAGCAGGCGGTGTTCGATCGGAACGGCTTCCTCTACCACGGCCGGGTCAAGGCCGTCGCCGAGGCGGCACGGAAAGCGGGATTGGAGTTCTAGGTAGGATTCAGACCTATGATTCGCACACGCGAGAAGATCGACCCGTCGCAGCTCGACCTCAAGGACACCGTCGTCGCCATCAACCGCGTCACCAAGGTCGTCAAGGGCGGCAAGAACCTGAGCTTCAGCGCCCTGGTGGTCGTCGGGGACGGGCATGGCGTGGTGGGCTTCGGCGTCGGCAAAGCGCGCGAGGTGCCCTCGGCCATCAAGAAGGGGATCGAGGCGGCCAAGAAGGGCCTGATCCGCGTGCCGCTCATCGGCACGACGATTCCCCACGAGATCGTCGGCCGCTACGGCGCGGGCGGCGTGCTGCTCAAGCCGGCCCCGGACGGCACCGGCATCATCGCCGGCGGCGCGGTGCGCGCCGTGGTCGAGTCGGCCGGCATCACCAACATCCTGACCAAGTCGCTCGGGTCGGACAACGCCCACAACGTGGTCCGGGCCACCTTCGCGGGCCTGCTCGGCCTGAAGGACCCCGTGGCCGTGGCGCGGATGCGCGGCAAGTCGATCGAGGAGATGACCGGGCGCCACGCGGCCGCCCCGGCCGCCCCGGCCCCGACGGAGCCGCGGACGGACGCCTAGCCGGCGGGCCCGGCAGCGGGCGCGCGGCGGGGCCGCGCGCCGGAGATCTCGCAAGCGAGGACGGCTCATGGCAACGAAGAGACACGCCGGTGGCAAGACGCTGACGGTCACGCAGGTGCGCAGCACCATCGGCTTCAACAAGAAGCAGGGCGACGTCGTCCGGAGCATCGGCCTCCGGCGCATCCGCCACACCATCGAGGTTGCCGACACGCCTGAGATGCGCGGCATGCTCCACAAGGTGCGGCACATCGTCGAAGTGAAGTAGGGATTGTTATGGATCTGACCAATCTCAAGCCGCCCAAGGGCGCCAAGCACGCCAGCAAGCGCGTCGGGCGCGGCCAGGGCTCGGGCAACGGCGTCACCGCCGGCCGCGGCGAGAAGGGCGCGAAGTCGCGCTCCGGCTTCAAGCACAAGCGCGGGTTCGAAGGCGGCCAGATGCCGCTCCACCGGCGCGTGCCGAAGCGGGGGTTCTTCAACCCGTTCCGCGTCGAGTACGCCGTCGTCAACCTCGACGCGATCGCGGACCGGTTCGAGGCCGGCGCCGTCGTGACCCCCGAGCTGCTGCGCGAGAAGGGGCTCCTCAAGGGCGCGTCCGGCCAGCTGGTGAAGGTCCTCGCGCGCGGCGATGTCTCGAAGGCGTTCACGGTCCGCGCGCACAAGTTCAGCGGCAAGGCGGCCGAGAAGATCGCCGCCGCGGGCGGCACGGCCGAGCCGATCGTCACCGGGGCCTGACCGACGGGCTCGGGACTCGGGGCTCAGGGCTCAGGTGGCCTCGGGCCGCCTGAGCCTTGAGTCTCGAGCCTTGAGCCGCTTTGGATAAAAGTCATGGTTGAGAGCCTGAGGAACATCTTCGCGGTCCCCGACCTCCGCAAGCGCGTGCTGTTCACGCTGCTGCTGCTCGGGGTCTACCGCGTGGGCAACCACATCCCGACGCCCGGCGTGAACACCGCCGCCCTGGCCCTGCTCGCCGACCAGGCGAAGAACAACCTGTTCGGCCTGTACGACATGTTCTCGGGCGGCAACCTGTCGCGCGTGACGATCTTCGCGCTGGGCATCATGCCCTACATCAGCGCGTCGATCATCCTGCAACTGCTGGCCGTCGTCTGGCCGTACCTCGAGCGCCTCTCGAAGGAGGGGGAGCTCGGGCGCCGGAAGATCACGCAGTACACCCGCTACGGCACGATCCTGCTGAGCGTGGTGCAGTCGCTCGGGATCGCGATCTACCTCGAGAACCAGACGCGCGTCGCCGGCGGCCTCGGCCTGGTCTACAACCCCGGCCTGGCGTTCCGGCTGATGACCGTGCTGACGCTCACCACCGGCACGACCTTCATCATGTGGCTCGGCGAGCAGATCACCGAGCGCGGCGTCGGCAACGGGATGTCGCTCATCATCTTCGCCGGCATCGTCGTCGGCTTCCCGCGCGCCGTCATCGCGACCTTCGAGCAGCTGCGGACCGGCCAGATGGGCCTCATCCGCCTGCTGCTGCTCGTCGTGCTGATGGTGGTGGTGGTCGCCGCGATCATCTTCGTCGAGCGGGGGCACCGGCGCGTGATGGTGCAGTACGCCAAGCGCGTCGTCGGGCGGCGGATGTACGGCGGGTCGAGCACGCACATCCCGCTCAAGGTCAACACCGGCGGCGTCATCCCGGTCATCTTCGCCTCGTCGATCCTCGCCTTCCCGGCGACGATCGCCGCGATGCTCAAGGTGACGCCGGGCGGGTGGGCGGACCGGATCATGCAGCAGCTGGGGTACGGCTACCCGCTCTACAACCTGCTGTACGTGGTCGGGATCATCTTCTTCGCCTACTTCTACACGGCCATCATCTTCAACCCGGACGACGTGGCCGAGAACATGCGGAAGTACGGCGGGTTCATCCCGGGCATCCGGCCGGGCAAGCGGACGGCCGAGTACATCGACACGATCCTGACGCGGATCACGCTGGCCGGCGCGATCTACCTGGCGCTGGTGGCCATCCTGCCGCAGTTCCTGATCAGCGGCATCAAGGTGGCGCCGATCCCGTTCATCGGCGAGCGGCTCGACGCGGCGCTGCCGAAATTCATCACCGAAGGCATGAACGTGCAGTTCTACTTCGGCGGCACCTCGCTGCTGATCGTGGTCGGCGTGGCGATGGACACGGTGCAGCAGATCGAGTCGCAGCTCATCATGCGGCACTACGACGGGTTCATGAAGAAGGCCAGGGTCCGGGGGCGGCGCGGGTAGGAGAACCGGCCCAGGCCCAGAGCCTGACACATATGGCACTCAACCTCGTGATGCTCGGGCCGCCCGGGGCGGGCAAGGGGACGCAGGCGAAGCGGTTCGCCGCGGCGCGGCGCATCCCGCACATCTCGACCGGCGACATGCTGCGCGAGGCGGTGGCGGCGGGGACCGAGATCGGGCTGCGCGCCAGGGCGGTGATGGAGCAGGGCGGGCTCGTCAGCGACGAGATCATCCTCGGGATCGTGCGCGAGCGGCTGGCCAGGCCCGACGCGCAGGCGGGGTTCCTGCTCGACGGCTTCCCGCGCACCGTGGCGCAGGCCGAGGCGCTCGACCGGATGATGGCGGGCCGCGGCCGGCTCGTGGTCGTCGACATCGCCGTGGCCGACGACGAGCTGGTGGCGCGGCTGACGTCGCGGCGGGTGTGCAGCGCCTGCGGGGCGAACGCCGAGTTCCCCCCCGCCGGCCAGCCGGCGCCGACCGTGTGCGCGCGGTGCGGCGGGTCGCTGACGCAGCGCGCCGACGACCGCGAGGACGTGATCCGCGAGCGCCTGCGCGTCTACGCGCGGGACACGCGGCCGCTGGTGGACTACTACCGGGGCCGCCCGACGTTCCGGGCGGTCGACGGGGCGCAGCCGCCCGACCGGGTGGCCGGGGACCTGGCGACGGCCGTGGACTCGGCCCTGGAGGCGCTCTGAGCCATGATCGTCTGCAAGTCGCCGGCTGAGATCGACAGGATGCGGGCGGCCAACGGCCTGGTCGCCGCCGTCCTGACCGACCTGGCCTCGGCGATTGCGCCGGGCGTCAGCACCGGCGAGCTGGACGAGCGGGCCGAGGCGGCCATCCGCGCGGCGGGGGCGACGCCGGCGTTCAAGGGGTACCATGGATACCCGGCGACGCTGTGCGTCTCGATCAACGACGAGGTGATCCACGGAATCCCGTCCAGGACGCGCCTGATCGCCGAGGGCGACATCGTCTCGGTGGACGTCGGGGCCGTGATGGACGGGTTCGTCGGCGACTCGGCCGTGACCTTCCCGGTCGGGGCGATTTCCGAGCCGGCCGCCCTGCTGCTGCGGGTGACGCAGGAGTCGCTCTACCGCGCCATCCTGGCGGCCAGGCCGGGCGGGCGCGTGTCGGACATCGGCGACGCGGTGCAGCGGCACGTCGAGGCGCACGGCTGCTCGGTGGTCCGGGAGTTCGTCGGGCACGGGATCGGCACCGCGATGCACGAGGAGCCGCAGGTGCCCAACTACGGCCCCGCCGGGCGCGGCGCGCGGCTCACCGAGGGGATGGTGCTCGCGATCGAGCCGATGGTGAACCTGGGGCGTCCGGCCGTGCGCGTGCTCGAGGACGGCTGGACCGCGGTCACGCGCGACCACAGCCTGTCGGCCCACTTCGAGCACACGGTGGCGATCACCGGGGATGGGCCGCTGGTGCTGACGGCCCGCGACGACGAACGGTTCGACGAGGTCCTGGCCTCGGCTGGCCTCGCGACCCCCGACCGGGTGGAGACGCGGTGGCGAAAGAGGACACGATTGAGGTGACCGGCGTGGTGCTCGAGTCGCTGCCGAATGCCATGTTCCGGGTGGAGCTCGAGAACAAGCACCAGGTGCTGGCGCACGTCTCGGGCAAGATGCGGAAGAACTTCATCCGCATCCTCACGGGCGACCGGGTCCTGATCGAGCTGTCGCCCTACGACCTGACGCGGGGCCGGATCACGTATCGGTACAAGTAGGTCGGCCGGGGATCGGGATCGGGGATCAGGGATCGGGGATCGGGGATCGGGGATCGGGGAGTGTCACGCATGACAGCCGACGCCACCCGGTTCTTGGCGGTTAGCAGTGAGGGACGCACGTCATGAAAGTTCGAGCTTCGGTCAAGCGCATCTGTGACAAGTGCAAGATCGTCCGCCGCCGCGGCGTCGTGCGGGTGCTCTGCACGAACCAGAAGCACAAGCAGCGGCAGGGGTAGGCAGTGGCCGGCGGCTGGCAGCTGGCAGCTGGCAGCGGACGCCGGGGAACACGCCGTGGCCCGCGTGAGGAATCGGCGGCGGGACGGCACACTACGGCGCGAGTCAAGGCAGCGCTCCGCTGCCCGCTGACCGCTGCCAGCTAGGGAAAGCAGCTATGGCACGTATCTCAGGGGTTGACCTTCCGCGGACCAAGCGCGTCGAGATCGGCCTGACCTACATCTTCGGGATCGGCCGCACGCGGTCGAACCTGATCCTGAAGGAGGCGGGCGTCGGTCCGGACGTCCGCGTGAAGGATCTGTCCGAAGACGACGTCCGCCGGATCACCCGGGTCATCGAGGACCAGGGCGGGGTCGAGGGCGACCTGCGCAAGGACATCTCGATGAACATCAAGCGGCTGATGGACATCGGCTGCTATCGTGGCCTCCGCCATCGCCGGGGGCTGCCGGTCCGCGGTCAGCGGACGAAGACCAACGCCCGCACGCGGAAGGGTCCGCGCCGCGGGGCCGTTGCCAAGAAGAAGACGGTGTAGTCCATGGCCAAGACTGATCCGACCGAGGGGGCGGGGCTCAAGCCCGAGTCGACCGGGAAGCGGCCCGCGAAGAAGGCGTTCAAGAAGCGTGGCGAGAAGCGCATCGTCCACCACGGGATCGCCCATGTCCAGGCGTCGTTCAACAACACGGTGATCACCCTCACCGACACCGAGGGGAACGTCGTGTCGTGGTCGTCGGCCGGCGGCATCGGCTTCAAGGGCTCCCGCAAGGGGACGCCGTTCGCGGCCACGCAGGCGGCCATCAACGCCGCCACCGCCGCCAAGGCGTTCGGCATGCGGTCGGTCGAGGTGCGGGTCAAGGGCCCGGGCGCCGGGCGCGAGTCCGCGATCCGCGCCCTGCAGACGGTCGGCCTCGAGGTGAAGTCGATCCGCGACGTCACCCCGATCCCGCACAACGGCTGCCGGCCGCCGAAGCGGCGCAGGGTGTAACGGCGGGGCGTAGGATTCAGGATTCAGGAGTCAGGATTCAGGGACGGGGACGTCGGATTCGAGAGGGGCATCCCGAATCCCGAATCCTGGAGGATCACGAAGAATGGCCAGATACAGCGGTCCAGTGTGTCGCCTGTGCCGGCGTGAAGGCATGAAGCTGTTTCTCAAGGGCGAGCGGTGCTACGGCGAGAAGTGCGCGATCGAGAAGCGCAACTTCCCCCCGGGGCAGCACGGCAAGCGCCGCGCCGCCAAGCTGGCGGGCTACGGCCTGCAGCTGCGCGAGAAGCAGCGCGTCAAGCGGATCTACGGCGTGCTCGAGGACCAGTTCCGCCTCTATTTCGAGAACGCCGAGCGCCAGCGCGGGATCACCGGCGAGGTGCTCCTCCAGCTGCTCGAGCGGCGCCTCGACAACGTCGTCTACCGCCTCGGGCTGGCCACCTCCCGCCCGCAGGCCCGCGAGCTGGTTCGCCACGGCCACTTCGCCGTCAACGGCCGCAAGGTGAACGTGCCGTCGTACCTGGTGAAGGCCGGCGACACGGTGACCGTGCGCGAGCGGAGCCAGAAGAACGTCACGATCCAACACGCGCTGGAAGAGGTGAAGGGGCGCGGCGTGCCCGAGTGGCTGCAGGCGCAGCCCGAGCGGTTCGAGGGCCGCGTGGTGTCGCTGCCGACGCGCGCCATGATCAACCTGCCCATCCAGGAGCAGCTGATCGTCGAGCTGTACTCGAAGTAGCGGCGGAGAGTACATCCGAGGCCGTGCGCTCCCGCCCGCCGCGGACTGGCGGCGGGCCCGGCGCCGACGCGCAAGAAAGGACTGATCGATGCTGTGGAAAGGTTTCCAGCGGCCCAAGCGGCTGGAGTTCGACCGCGAGACGCTCAGCGACAGGTTCGGCCGGTTCCACGCCCAGCCGTTCGAGCGGGGGTTCGGCACGACCATCGGCAACGCGATGCGACGCGTGCTGCTGTCCTCGATTGAAGGCGCGGCCATCACGGCCGTCAAGATCGAGGGCGTCCTGCACGAGTTCTCGCCGATTCCCGGCGTGGTCGAGGACGCGACCGACATCATCCTCAACCTGAAGCAGATCCCCCTGAAGCTGCACACCGACGCCACCAAGACGCTCTACGTCAAGGTCGACAGGCCCGGCGAGGTGAAGGCCGGCGACATCGTCGCCGACGGCGACGTCGAGATCCTCGAGCCCGGGGCGCACATCGCCACCGTCTCCGAGGGCGGGTCGCTCCAGATGGAGATGCGCGTCAGGCACGGCCGCGGGTACGTCGCCGCCGACCGCAACTTCGACGACGACCTGGGCATCGGCTGGATCCCGATCGACTCGGTCCACTCGCCGGTCAAGAAGGTCAACTACCTCGTCGAGGCCGCCCGCCTCGGCCAGACCACCGACTACGAGAAGCTGACGGTGGACGTCTGGACCAACGGCGCCATCACGCCCCGCGACGCGGTGTCGAACGCCGCCAAGCTGGTGCGCGAGCACCTGAACATCTTCATCAACCTCGAGGACGCCGCCGAGGCGACGCCCGAGGCCGAGGCCGAGGCCGGGGTCGGCGCCGCGTCGAACGAGAACCTCGACAAGTCGGTCGAGGAGCTCGAGCTGTCGGTCCGGTCCTACAACTGCCTGAAGAACGCGAACATCCGGACGATCCGCGAGCTCGTGCAGAAGACCGAGGGCGAGATGCTGAAGACGAAGAACTTCGGCCGCAAGTCGCTCAACGAGATCAAGGACATCCTCCAGACCATGGGCCTCAGCCTGGGCATGCGCCTCGACCAGCCGGCGCAGGGGGACCCCGAGTAGCACGACCCGGCCCCGCCCGGCCGGAGCGAGGATAGAGGATCATCAATGCGTCACCGAGTAGCCAATCGAAAGCTCGGGCGAGTCACCGAGCACCGGATCGCCATGCTGCGCAACCAGGCGCAGGCGCTCCTCCAGCACGGGCACATCGAGACCACCGTGCCCAAGGCCAAGGAGCTGCGCCCGTTCGTCGAGCGCCTGATCACCATCGCCAAGCGCGGCCTCGCCGACGGCGGCGCGACGCGCGCCGTCACCGCCCGCCGCGAGGTGCTGCGCGACATCCCGAACCGCGAGACCGTGTCGAAGCTGTTCACCGAGATCGCGCCGAAGTACGCCTCGCGACCCGGCGGCTACACGCGCCTGCTGCGCGTCGGCTACCGGCAGGGGGACGCCGCCGAGCTGGCGCAGGTCGAGCTGCTCGGCTTCGAGTTCGACCCGAAGGCCAAGGCCGAGAAGCTCGCCAGGGACGAAGCGGGCGGGAAGCCCAAGAGCGTCGGCAGCCGGCTGAAGCGGGCGACCGACCGCCTGCGCGGCAAGCGCTCGGCCGAGGCGGCCGAGGGCGAGGCCGCGGCCACCGAAACCAAGAGCCAGGTGCGCGCCGCGGCCCGCAAGGGCGCCGGCAGCCGCCGCGGGCCGAGCGGGAAGTAGGGATACAGGGAAACAGGGATTAGGGAACAGGGACGAGGGAGCGGGTCCCGGAGTCCCGGCTCGATCTCACGATTCCCGGGCCGTCATCGCACGAAGGGCCGCGCGGCCGCGCCGCGCGGCCCTTCGTGCGTACGCACCGCGCCGGCGGCCCTCGGCGGCGGGCGTTGCCCTCGGCAGCGCGCCCGGCCGCGTTCCGCCCTCCCGCTCGAACTACGGCCGCTGGTAGTAGTCAAGCCGCGCCGTCATACTGCCCAACCGGGCATTCACACCTCAAGACGCGTTCGGGTGGCTGCCGCCGGG
>JAJXZZ010000002.1:11631-28174 GCA_021779795.1 Acidobacteriota bacterium
GTCCCTCGGACGGCGGCGCTGCCGACGGGCAGCGCGTCGGGGGCCTCTGTGCCTCGATTCAACGGGTCATTCGGGAGGAGCGTTCGATGGAGCGTGTTGCGAGAAGCGTTCGGCTGGCGGCCGCCGCGGCGGCCCTGGCCATGATGTCCCCGGCGGTGGCCGGGGCGCAGGGGCAGCCGGCCCAGCAGGGCCAGCCGCCCACCTACAAGGAGCAGGTCGAGGTCGTCGCCACCAAGGTGCCCGAGACGCCCCAGGAGGTGCCCGCGGCGATCGAGGTCATCAGCGGCGACCAGTTGGCCGCAACCGGCGCGACCACCCTCAGGGAAGCGCTCTCGCTGGCCGCCGGCGTGGACGTGGCGCCGGGCGGCGACGGCGGCCCGGCCGCCTCGGTGCCCGAGTTCTGGGGGCTCCGCGAGTTCGACGCCTTCCTCCTGGTCGTGGACGGCATTCCCTGGGGCGGCGCGTTCAACCCCTCGCTGGCCACGCTCAGCCTCCGCGACGTGGAGCGCATCGAGGTGCTGCGGGGACCGGCCCCCGTCACTTACGGCGCCACCTCGTTCGTGGGCGTCATCTACGTCGTCCACAAGAGCGGCGCCGCCGCCGGCCGGTACGCGACGGCCAGCGTTGGATCGTACGGCAGCGGGAGCGCCGGCCTCGACCTGGCGCTGCCGGCGTTCGGCTCGTGGCAGACGCGGCTCAGCGTGGACGGCGAGCGGCGGGGCTACAGCGACGACCGCACATCCTACGCGCGCGGCCACGCCAGCTACCGGGGATCGACGGGCAAGACGGGCGACCGGATGTGGTTCATGGCCGACGTGGACGTGCTGCGCCAGGACCCGGCGAGCCCGCACCCACGGGAGGGGGCGGCGCTCACGACGGCCGTTCCGACCGACGCCAACCAGAACCCGGCCGGCGCGTTCGTCAACGAGGCGCGCGTGACCGGGATGTTCGGATCCGAGCGGACCCTGGGCGGCGGCCTGGTCTGGACCTGGACCGGCTCGTTCTCGCATTCGTCGCAGCAGCAGTTCCGCGGGTTCCTGACCGACGTCGGCGACACGGCCGACAACGCGACCGGGTACCGCGAGAACATCGACGTGAACGACGTCTACGCGGACACCCACGTCGCGTGGCCCGCCCGCTCGCACGTGCGGCTGGTCGCCGGCGGCGACTTCCTGTTCGGCAACGGCGAGGCGGCGGGCGCGACGTTCGCCTACACGGCGCCCCTCGACGGCGCGACCGCGACGGTGGTCCCCGAACCCGCCGACCTCAACCTGGACGCGGAAGCCCGGCGGAGCTTCTTCGGCGCCTACGCGATGGCCGAGTACACGCCCGTTCCGCGCCTGACGCTGTCGGCCGGGGCGAGGCTCAACGCCACCGTCGAGCGTCACGGCGAGGGGGATTCCGTGTCGCACGCGCGGCTGTCGGGGAGCGCGGGGGCCATCTATGGCCTGTGGGAGCGGGGCGTGGACCACGTGCGGGCCTACGCCAGCTACCGGAACACCTTCAAGCCCGCGGCGTTCGACTTCAGCCTGGCCGAGAACGAGGGGGTGCTGGCCCCCGAGACGGCGCAGAGCTACGAGGGCGGCATCAAGGCGCGGGCGGCCCGGGGCCGCGTGGATGTCGAGGCGTCCGTGTTCAGGATGAACTTCGAGAACCTCGTGACCTCGACCGTCGTGGACGGCCTGCCCGCGCTCGTCAACGCGGGCAAGACCAGGTTCCAGGGCGTCGAGACGGCGGCCGCGTTCCACGGCCCGCACCACGTGAGCGGGCGCGCCACCTACAGCTTCCACGACTCGACCTTCGTCGATGTCGTCCAGGCGTTCGACGGCGTGCCGCAGCAGCTGGCGGGGAAGCGGTTCGAGATGTCGCCGCGCCATCTCTTCTCGGCCGGCCTGATCGTGGCGCCCGAGCGCGGCGTGGTCGGGTCGCTCATCGTCAAGTACACGGGCGACCGGTACCTGGACAAGCGGAACCGGGCGCTGGCCGCGCCGTTCGCCACCGTGGACGCCGGCCTGGGCTATCGCCTCGGGGCCTGGGAGGTTCGCCTCGACGGGCGAAACCTGACCGACCGGCGCGACCCGGTGTCGGAGAGCGAGGTCGGCGACGCGCAGTACTACCTGATGACGGCCAGGCGCGTGGACCTCACCGCCGGCGTGCGGTTCTGAGGCCGGCGGCACGGGCCCGGCCGGCCGCGCGCAAAAAAAACGGGGCGACCCTCACGAAGGAGGGCCGCCCCAATGGTGGACAGGGTCGGTGCCGGGCTAGAACGTGAACTGCAGGCCGGTGTGGACGTACCGGCCGAGCGAGTCGTACATGTTGTAGAAGCCGGTCCCGTAGTCGTTCGGGTTCGAGCCGAAGCCGAACGGCGGGATCGTGTCGAACACGTTGTTGACGCCGCCGATGAACGTGACGTGCTTGTCGATCTTCCACGTCACGCCGATGTCCATCCAGCTGAACGACGGGATGTGATCCGCGTAGTAGCCGACTTCCCTCAGGGTGGCGAAGCGCGTCGGGTTCGACAGGTACGGGTTCGGGCTGCCCGAGTCCTCGGTCACCGGGCCGGTGAAGCGCCAGCCGGCGGTGAGGGTGACGTTCCACGGCGTCTCCCACGAGAACCGGGTGAGGTGCCGCCACTTGGGCGTCGGCACGCCGCACGTGTTGCCGAAGTAGCCGACGCAGTCGTAGCCGTACAGCCCGGTGTTGATGTACTGCTTCAACAGGATCGTGCCGACCATGTTGACGCTGAACGCGCCGAGGTTGTGCGGCACGGGGCGCGTGTAGCTGCCCGTCACGTCCACGCCCTCCGACCGGAGCTGCCCGACGTTGGCGTACGTCGTCTTGACGTACCCGTTGGGCGTGAGCCAGGTCGTGTAGAGCGCGTCGCGGTGGATCAGGTTGCACAGCTGGCCGGTCGTGGCGCAGGTGTTCTGGATGTCGTTCGACTGCAGCTGGCCGATCGTGCTGTTGATGTCCACGTTGTAGAAGTCGAACGTCGCCGTGAAGCCCGGCAGGACGCGGCGGGGCGTGATGACCGCGCCCGCCGTCCAGGTGTTCGCCACTTCGGGGCTCAGGTTCGGGTTGCCGCCGCTGAGCGTGTTGTACTGGCCGGCCGGGTTGTCGAGGACGTGGCCGTACATCGAGGCCGGCACGCCCGTCAGCTCGCACTGCGCCACGGAGTAGGCCGGCGTCGCGCCCGCGCACGGGTCGGAGAAGCCGCCGAGGCCGATGCTCTGCGGGAAGTACATCTCGTAGATGTTCGGCGAGCGGGTCGCGCGGTTGTAGCCGGCGCGGAACTTGAAGTCGGGCGTCGGCGCCCACGACGCCTGCAGCTTGTACGTGGCGTGCGTGCCGGTGCTGCTGTAGTCGGACTCGCGGATGCCGGCCTCGAGGCTGAAGTCCTTCACGAACGGCTTGTCCTGCACGAGCGGGACGAGGGCCTCGGCGAAGATCTCCTTCACGCTGTAGGTGCCCTCGATCGACGGCGACGGCCCGCCCGAGCCCGCGCCGAGCGCGTTCTCGAACGCGAAGTCGGAGTGCACGAACAGGTACTCCTGGCGGTACTCGGTGCCCACCGCGACCTTCGCGGACTCGGTCGCGTACGGCGACACGACGCCGTAGTCCTTCAGGTCGCCCTTGAACGTGGCGTTGAACACCCGCGTCCGCGTGCCGCTGTCGAGCACCTCGTCGAGGCGCATGTAGTTCAGCGCGGCCTCGGTGACGCCGCCGACCTGGAAGATGTTCCACGGCACGCAGCCGTTCCCGAGGTCGGTCGTGCACTGGCCGTCCGGCCCGATGTTCAGGGCGTTCTGCATCCGCGCGGCGTTCAGGTCGTTCGAGTACGACTGCGGCGAGCGGACCGTGGCCTGCATGGCGTACACGTCGTAGCTCCACGCGTTGTTCAGCGTGCCCTTGACGCCGGCGGTGTACCGCAGGTCGGTGTGGTTCATGTGGCTCACGCGGCCGCCGCCCTCGACGTTGCGCCGCATGATGATGACGGGCGACAGGTAGTTGTCCGTCTTGTTGTACCCGTACTGCGAGCAGAGCGTGGTGTACTCCTGGTCGCTCAGCAGCGGGTTCCGGCAGTCGATCTCGCCCGTGTTGGCGAAGTCGCCCGATTCGGCGATCTGCGCGTCGGTCGTGTCGTCCATGAACATGACATCACCGTAGAGGGTCATGTACTTGTTCATGTCGTAGTTCAGGAACGCGCCGCCCGCCCAGCGCTTGTCGGGCCGCTGCATGAAGTTCTTCGGCGCGAAGTTGTACACGTCCATCGGCGTGCGCGGCCGCAGCGTGTTGCCCGTCGCGGTGTCCAGCACCCAGCTGTTGCCGTCCGGGTCGATGAACCGGCCCAGCGGGATCGTGCTCGACCCGCCGCACGTCGGCGTGTCGTAGAGCGTCGCCACCGAGCAGTTCGTATAGTCGCGCTGATCCTTCGTGATCGCGTTGGTCTTGCGGTAGTCGAGGTAGAAGGACGCGTGCCCCTTGTCGTCGGCGAACTTGCTGCCGAACGCCACGTTCCAGTCGATCGGGCCGTCGTTCCACCGGTTGCCCTTGATGACGTCGTAGCCGGCCGCCGCGTTCATGTCCCGGGCCAGCTGGCTGTTGTTGTTGTGCTGGTAGCCGCTGTACTCGACGCCGCCCCGGAAGCCGGTGAAGTCGCGGTCGAGCACGAAGTTCACGACGCCCGCCACCGCGTCCGCGCCGTAGGTGGACGACGCGCCGCCCGTCAGGACGTCCACGCGCTTGACCAGGGCCGAGGGGATGAAGTTCAGGTCGGCGCCCGTCGAGTACGCGTCGCCCTGCGGCATCCGGCGGCCGTCGATGAGGACCAGCGTGCGCTGCGTGCCGAGGTAGCGGAGGTCCACCGTCGCCGTGCCCGACGAGCCGTTCGACACCGTCGAGTTCTGGGCGACGAACACCTGCGGCAGGCTGGTGAGCAGGTCTTCCACGCGGTTGATGCCGCGGTAGGTGAGTTCCTCGACCTCGAGCGTCGTGACCGGGCTCATCGCCTCGAGCGTGGGACGCGGGATGAGGGTGCCCGTGACCTGGACCGCTTCGGTCTGCGTGCCGATTTGCAGCTTGGCTTCCACCGTGGCCGTCTGGCCGGCCGCGACGGTCACCGTGCTGGTCTGCGTGGCGAAGCCGGCCAGTTCGAACGACAGGCTCCAGGCGCCGGGCGCCAGGCTTTCGAAGCTGTACTTGCCGGTCGAGTCCGTGGTGGCCGACTTCAGCACGGCCGCCGGGCCCTTCGCGTTGACGGTGACGCCGGGGAGCACGCCGCCGGTCGAGTCGGTGACCACGCCGGTGATGCGGCCGGAACTGCCCTGGGCCATGGCCGCGAGCGGCAGGCCCAGCACGAGGAGGCCCACGAGGATCGTCCGCCAGGCCAGGCGGACGCCTCGGGTGGGCGCAAACACTGTCTTCGTCATGAATCCTCCCGAAAGGGAATGAGCCGTCGCCAGGGCGTGCCCGGCCGACGCGGCCGGACGACGCGACTGGCCCGTGAACGACACGGGCCCTCATCTGCAATCGACGGGCCATTTATATTCGACCATATACGTCTTAAAGAGCCATGTATCTTATAGACATATAAGGCGTTATTTATTGTACTCATCTATTGTGCTGAGTCAATGTTCATGGAATTGGATACCAAACGAATCATTGATCCAACATTTCGTATCCAACCGCCTGACATGAGTCAGCCAGCCTTCGTTGGTGGCGGGGTCTCGAGAGTCGTGCCGGTGCCTGCAGGGCCCATCATCGTGCTGGTGACCGGGCGGCGCTTGCAGTATGCTACGCGCTCGTATCCTTCCGTAAACGGCGCGGGGAGTCGAGGCGACGACGGCGTTCGCCAGGCGACTCCAGGCGGCGTCGGGTTTCGTGTGTCGGGCCGCGGGTGATGGGGTGGCGCCGGTGCGAGGCCGTGCGTCAGGCGGAGGCGCATGAGACGGACACTCTATTGGCTCCAGTGCGGGGGCTGCGGCGCAGACAGCATGGCGCTGCTCAGCCTCGAAGCTCCGGATCTGGCCGAGTTGCTGCGCCTGCTCGACATCGACCTGCTCTGGCATCCCTCGCTCTCCAACGACAGTCCGAAGCGGCACCGCGAGCGGCTCGACGCCATCCTCGGCGGCGACCAGCGGCTGGATGTGCTCTGCGTCGAGGGGGCGATCATTCGCGGGCCCGGCGGCACGGGCATGTACAACACCTTCGACGGCAGGCCGAAGAAGGACCTCGCGGCCGCCCTCGCCAAGCGCGCGCACCTGGTCATCGCCGTCGGGACCTGCGCCTCGTTTGGAGGGGTCGGGTCGGACGGCGACACCGAGGGCACCGGCCTGCAGTTCAGGGGGCGGACCCGCGGTGGCTTTCTCGGAGCGGACTTCCGAAGCCTCTCCGGCCAGCCGGTCATCAACCTGCCCGGCTGTCCGTGTCACTACGATGTCGTGGGGGGAGTGCTGGCCGCGCAGGACCTCGGCACGCCGCTCCCGCTCGACGACTACCAGGCTCCTCTCGAGTGGTACGGCCTGCTCGTGCACCAGGGGTGCGTCCGCAACGAGTACCACGAGTACCGCGTGGAAGAGCGCGAGTTCGGTGAGAAGGGATGCCTGTACTTCTTCAGGGGCTGCCACGGCCCGACCGCCTACGGTCCCTGCAACAAGCTGCTGTGGAACCGGCGCAACTCGAAGACGCGAGTGGGCGTGCCGTGCCACGGCTGCACCGAGCCGGATTTCCCTCAGCCGTATCCCTTCTTCCGGACGAGGTCGATCGCCGACGTGCCGCTCGACCTGCCCAATGGCGTGGACCGCGCCCATTACATCGCCTACAAGACCATGGCCGCGGCCGCGGCGCCCGAGCGCCTGAGGGAGCGCAAGACGCGCGTGTAGACGGTTGGGGACATTCGACATGGATCACAGGCTGTCGCTGAACGTGCCCCTCAATCGGGTGGAGGGAGACCTCGAGATCCGCGCGGAGGTCGATGACGGCGTGGTCACCGACGCTCGGGCCTGCGGCACGCTGTACCGCGGGTTCGAGACCATGATGGTCGGCCGCGCGGCCCTCGACGGGCTCGTGATCACGCCGCGCATCTGCGGCATGTGCTCGACCGCCCACCTCAGCGCCGCGGCCAGGGCGCTCGACATGATCGCGGGAGCCGCGCCGCCCCCCTCGGCCGTCAGGATCCGCAACGTGGCCCTGATGACCGAGCAGCTCCAGAGCGACCTTCGGCAGATGTTCCTGATGTTCACGGCGGACCTCGTCAACGAGCGCTACGCGCGGGCGCCGCTGTTCGAGGAGGCCGTGCGCCGGTACGAGCCGTTCAAGGGCCGGACGGTGCTCGACACGATCCGGGAAACGCGGAAGGTGCTCGAGATCCTCGTCATCGTCGGCGGGCAGTGGCCGCACTCGTCGTTCATCGTCCCTGGCGGGGTGGTCTCGGTCCTGAGCCCCACCGACCTGATGCAGTGCCGCCTGCTGCTTCGCGGGTTCCGCGACTGGTACGAGCGCCGCGTCCTCGGGTGCCCGCTCGGACGCTGGCAGGACGTGCGAACCGCCGCCGGCCTCGACGAGTGGCTCGAGGAGTCGGAGGCCCACCGTGACGGCGACCTCGGGTTCTGCCTGCGATACGGGCGGTCCATCGGCCTCGACCGCATGGGGCGGGGCGTGGAGCGGTTCGTCAGCTTCGGATCGCTCGATCTGCCCGACGGGACGGGCGTCCAGGCGCGTGGCGGCGGCTCGAGGCTGGTCCCGGCCGGCTTTGCGTCCGGGCACGACCAGGTGCGCGGCTTCGACGAGCGGAAGGTCACCGAGCACGTGGCCAGCTCGTGGTTCGCCGACGGCGACGGCGACGGCCGCCACCCGATGCAGGGGGAGACGCGGCCGTACGCCACGGGGCAGGAGAGCGGGAAGTACTCCTGGGCCAAGGCTCCCCGCTACGAGGGGCTGGCCGCCGAGACCGGGCCTCTCGCCGAGGCGGTCATCGCGCGGGACCCGCTGTTCGTGGACCTGGTCAGGCGCGACGGCGCCAGCGCGCTGGTGCGGGCGATCGCCAGGCTGGCGCGGGCCGCGGAGGTCATCCCCGCGATGGAGGCCTGGTTGGCCGAGTCGGCGGCGGACCCCGTCTTCTACCGCTCGCCGGGCGAGATTCCTGACGGGGAGGGGTCCGGCCTGGTCGAAGCCAGCCGCGGTGCGCTCGGGCACTGGCTGCGCGTGGAGCGCGGCGCGATCAGCCACTACCAGATTGTCTCGCCGACGACGTGGAACGCGTCGCCGCGGGACGGCGCCGGCGCACGAGGCCCCATGGAAGAGGCCCTGGTGGGCACGACGGTGCAGGACGCGGCCAACCCGGTCGAACTCGGCCACGTCGTGCGGTCGTTCGACCCGTGCCTCGTCTGCACGGTTCACGCGCTGCGGCGCGGCCGGCCCGCCGGTCATCGAACCGTCGGCCTTGGGCTATGACGCGCATCGTCTGCATCGGCAGCCGCTTCCGCGCCGAAGACGCCGCCGGGCCGCGGGTTTACGACCGGCTTCTTGGCGAGGCGCTGCCGCCAGGTGTCGATCTCGTCGATGGCGGCCTGGCCGGGCTCGGCCTCCTGCGGTTCGTGGACGGCGCGGAGCGCGTCGTGTTCGTGGACCAGGTCTCCGGGTTCGGGCGCCCCGGCGACGTGCTCGCGCTGGACCCCGGGGATGCGGCGCTCGCCGCGCCGCCGTCCCCCGATCACGGCGGCGGCCTGCCGTACCTGCTCCGCGTGCTGCCCGGGGTGTGCGAGAAGACGGTGCCGCGGGTTTCGGTGGTCGGCGTCGAAGGGCCGGCGGACGAGCGGGCGATTGCCAGGGCTGCGGCGCTGGCGATGGAGCTGGCGGCCGGCGCGGCGGCGGATCGAGGTGCGCGATGACGTCGAACCAGGTCAGCCCCCCGGTCGAAGGGCTGCTCGCCGAGCGGGACCAGCTCACCGAGGAGATCTGGGTCTCGCGCCGCGCGGCCGCGATCGCGGCGGAGCTGGTCGTCGAGCAGTTCGAGAAGATGGGAGAGGTGCAGCGCCGCCTGGAGGAGAAGGCGGCCGTCGAAAGCGCGCTGAACGCCCTGCTCCAACTCTCGCTCGAGGACGTGCCGCAGGACGACCTGCTGCACCGGGCGCTCGACCTGGTGCTCTCGATGACCTGGCTGGCGTCACGCGCGCAAGGGGCGGTCTTCCTGGCCGAGGAGGACGGCGGGGGGCTCGTCCTGGGCGCCCAGCGGTCGATGCCGGAGGCGATGCAGGCCTCCTGCTCCCGCGTTCGCCTGGGCGAATGCCTGTGCGGGGGCGCGGCCGCGATGCGCGAGCTCGTCTTCGTCGAGGGCGCGGGGATGCCCGGCCGCGCCGGGACGGCGCCGCACGGCGCCTACTGCGTGCCGCTGCTGTCGTCCGGCACGCTGCGCGGCATCCTGACGGTGTACGTGGACGCCGCGCACCGCCGTGACAGCGCCGAGGAGGGGTTCCTCCGCGCGGCGGCCGACATCCTCGCGGGCGTCATCGAGCGGCGCCGCATCGTCGAGCAACTGCGGCAGGCCACCCGGGCGGCCGACGCCGCGAACCGCGCCAAGAGCACCTTCCTCGCCAACATGAGCCACGAGCTTCGCACCCCGCTGAACGCCATCATCGGCTACAGCGAGATGCTCCAGGAGGACGCCGAGGACGCGGGCCAGGCGGAGCTCGTCCCCGACTTGCAGAAGATCCAGTCCGCCGGCCGGCACCTGCTCGAGCTCATCAACGCGGTGCTCGACCTGTCGAAGGTCGAGGCCGGCCGGATGGACCTCTACCTCGAGGAGTTCGAGGTCGCCGGGGTGATCGAGGATGTCGCCGCGGTCGTCAGGCCGCTGGTGGCCAGGAACGCCAACACGCTCGACACCCGGTGCGACGCACAGGCGGGCCGGATGATCGGCGACCTGACGAAGCTGCGGCAGGCGCTGCTCAACCTGCTCAGCAACGCGTGCAAGTTCACCGAGAGGGGAACCATCGCGCTGCTGGCGTCGCGCGCGGCGGCGCGGGAAGGAGAGTCGGGCGATCGCCTGGTGTTCGCGGTTCGGGACACCGGCATCGGGATGACGCCCGAGCAGCTCGCGAGGATCTTCCAGCCCTTCACGCAGGCGGATGCCGGCACGTCCCGCCAGTTCGGCGGCACCGGCCTCGGGCTGACGATCACCGAGCGCTTCTGCCGCCTCATGGGCGGGGAGATCTCGGTCGAGAGCGCGCCGGGCGTCGGCACGACCTTCACGATGCGCCTGCCCGCCGACGTGTCGGCCGCCAGGCAGCCGGCCGCGAGGCCGGCGGCCCTCGGCCAGGCGCCCCCGCCGGCGTCGTTCGAGGGCGGGATGCGGCTGCTGGTCATCGACGACGAAGCCAACGCGCGGGACCTGATGCAGCGCTATCTGGCAAAGGAAGGCTTCAGCGTCGTCACCGCCGCGAGCGGGCAGGAGGGGCTGCAACTCGCGAGGGCGCTGCACCCCGACGCGATCACGCTCGACGTCCTCATGCCCGGCATGGACGGCTGGGCCGTGCTGAGGACGCTGAAGGCGGATGCCCGCGTCGCCGACATTCCCGTCATCATGCTGTCGATGGTGGACAGCCAGAACCTCGGCTACGCGCTGGGCGCCGTCGAGTACCTGACCAAGCCGGTGGACCGGGAGCGGCTGCTGGCGGTGCTGGACAAGTACCGCCGCGCCGACGCACCCGGAACCGCGCTCGTCGTCGAGGACGACAGGGCCGTCCGGCGGCTCGTGCGGCGCAGGCTCGAGAAGGAGCGCTGGACGGTGGCCGAGGCCGAGAACGGCCGGGTGGCTCTCGACTGGCTCGACCGCCACCGGGCCGACGTGATCCTGCTCGACCTGATGATGCCGGAGATGGACGGGTTCGAGTTCGTCGAACGCTGGCGGGCGCGCGAGGGGTGGCGCTCGACGCCGATCCTCGTGGTGACGGCGAAGGAGCTGACCGACGAAGACCGCCTCCGCCTGGACGGGTACGTGCAGAAGATCGTTCGGAAGGGTGGGCACGGGCACGAGGAATTCATGAACGAGGTTCGTGACCTCGTGCGCTGCTGCGTGAGGCCCCGCGGCGCGCAGGCGCAGGCCGAGGAGAGGAAGGGATAGCAGGCCATGGCCAAGATCCTGCTGGTCGAGGACAACGAGATGAACCGGGACATGCTCTCCCGGCGCCTGGCGCGGAAGGGCTACGACGTCGTGCTCGCGGTGGACGGCCGCGAGGGCATCGACAAGGCCGTCCAGGAGAATCCCGATCTCATCGTGCTGGACATGAGCCTGCCCGTGATCGACGGCTGGGAGGCGGCCCGGCTGCTCAAGGCCTCGGCCGAGACCAGGGCGATCCCGATCATCGCGCTGACGGCCCACGCCATGAGCGGAGACCGGGAGGCCGCGCTCGCCGCGGGGTGCGACGATTACGACACCAAGCCGATCGAGCTGCCCCGGCTGCTGGACAAGATGGCGTTCCTCCTCTCCCGCCCCGCGACGCCAGGTGGCGTCTAGACGAGCTTCATCACGAGCAGCGTGAGGTCGTCGGACTGGGGTTCGGCGCCGCACCACTCGACGGCCGCGGTCCGCACGGCGGCCAGGATGTCGGACGCCGGCGAGGAGGCGTGCCGGCTGAAGACGGCCTCGAGCCGCTCGTCGCCAAAGCCTTCCTCGGTTTCATTGAAGGCCTCGGTCACCCCGTCCGTGAACGCGAGCAGGGCGTCGCCCGCCTGGAGATCGACGCTGCCCACCTCGAAGCTCGCGTCCGGCCGCACGCCCAGCACCAGTCCGCCCACGTCGGGCAGCCGCGTCACCGAGCCGTCGGCGCCCCGGGCGAGCAAGGGCAGGGTGTGCCCGGCGTTCACGTAGCGCAGCCGCCGGCGGGGGACGTCGAGGCAGCCGTAGAAGAGCGTCACGAACTCGCCCGCGTCCGTCCACTCGCACAGCTGGCCGTTGAGCGACTCGACCAGCCGGGCGATCTCGTCGCCGAACCGGTGCACCTGGCTGCGCAGCGAGGCCGCCACCGAGGCCATGACCAGAGCGGCGGGCATCCCTTTCCCGGCGACGTCGGCGACGACGACGCCGAGCCGGCCGCGGCCGAGCGGCAGGAAGTCGAAGTAGTCGCCCCCGACGGCCCGCGCGGGGAGGCAGTGGCCGGCCAGGTCGAGTCCGGGGACCTCGGGCGCCGGCTGCGGCAGGAGGCGCTGCTGGACGCGCGCCGACTTCTCGAACTCCCGCTTCAGCCGGGCCTGCTCGGCCTTCTGCCGGGCGGCCCGCTCGTCGCGCAGCCGCTTCTTCTCGAGGCAGGCCCCGACGCGCGCGCGCAGCAGCACCGGATCGAACGGCTTGGGCAGGTAGTCCTCGGCGCCCAGCTCGATGCAGCGGATCACGCTCGCCATCTCGTCGAGCGACGAGATCATCAGCACCGGCACGTCGTCCCAGCGGCTGTCGGCGCGGATGCGGCGGAGCGTCTCGTAGCCGTCCATCTCGGGCATCACGATGTCGAGCGCGACCAGGTCGTACGGCTCGCGCTCGAGCATCGCCAGCGCGAGCGCCCCGTCCGCCGCCGCCGAGACGGCCTGGCCGGCGCGCTCGAGCCAGCGCGACAGCACGTCGCGGTTGACGGCGTTGTCGTCAACGACCAGCACGCGGTTTCCGCCCGGCATCCGCGCGGGCCCGGCCCCCGGCTCCGCCGGCGGCGCCTCGGCCGCCGCCGCGCCGCCGCCCCGGTGTTCGATGCCGTCGAGCATGGCGAGCAGGCCCTGGCCGGCCGTCTCGACCCTTCGGAGATCCGCGACCAGATCGCCGGGCGCCGCCGCGCAGTCGGCCCGCAGGGCGGCGGCCCTGGCCGTCACCTCGCGCGCCGGGGCATCCAGCGCGGCGCGCAGCGCACCCGGCACCGCGGCCCGGTACGACGGGTCCTCGAGGCGCGGCGCGGCCAGCAGTTCGCTGATCCGGGCGAGCAGGGCCTGCCCGAGATCGTGGATCCCGGCAAGCCGTCGGGCCAGGGACGGGTCCGCGTCGGCGGGGGAGTCTTCGAGCCAGAGCGCGGTGTACCCGAGGACCGGGTTGAGCAGGGTCCTCAGGTCGTGGCGCAGGCTGGCGAGGGCCTGCAGCGTCGGTGGCCCGATCGCGTCCGGCTCGCTCATCTCGAACGCTCAGTGGCCGAACAGGTTCTTCATCACGTAGGCGCCCATCATCGGGTTGGCCGCGAGGCGCCGCTTGCAGTAGGCGACCGCGTACTTCCACTCCTCGGCGAACGGGACGTAGAGCCGCATCACCAGGCCGCGCTCGACGATGCGCCGCTGGACCTGCTGCCGCGGCACGCCGAGCAGCATCTGGAACTCGTACGCGTCATTCGGGCAGCCCCGCTTGTCGAGGTACTCGAGGCAGCGCTCGATGAGCGGCTCGTCGTGCGTGGCGATCTCGGGGACGTGCCCCTTGTCGAGCAGCAGCTGCACGTAGTCGAACAGCTTGTCCTTCATCGCCGGCTTGTCCTGGTGCGCGATCGCCTTCGGCTCCCGGTAGATGCCGATGCAGATCCGCACCCGGCACGGCTTGGCGTGCAGCGTCTCGATGTCCGCCTTCGTGCGGAACAGCCGCGACTGCAGCACCGTCCCGACGTTGTCGAACTCGTCGCGCAGCGCCTTGTAGAGGCGGAGCGTGACGTCGGTGAAGGTGTGGTCCTCCATGTCCACCGTCACCCGCGTGCCCTGCGCCGCGGCGCGGCCGACGATCTGCCGCATGTTCTCGAGGCAGTAGGCCTCGCTCTCGTGGATCCCGAGCTGCGTCGGCTTGCACGAGATGCTGACGTAGGGCCGCTGGCGCACCTGGTCGGCCATCCCGAAGTAGGTGGCCACCGTCGCCTCGACGTCCTCCCGCCTGAAGACCTCCTCGCCCAGCAGGTCGAGGGTCGAGGACAGGCCGTTCGCCTTCCAGATCTCGTCGGCCTTGCGGATGCCGCTCTCGATGCCCTTGCCCGCCACGTACGGCGCCGCGAACGCCCTGACCACCGGCCCCGGGGCCAGATCGACGATTGCCCGCTTGATGTCCACTCTTCGCCTCCAAGCCCGCCCCGGGCCCTCAGCCCTGAGCCTCGAGCCCTCAGCCCTGAGCCTATTCCTCTTCCTCCGCCACCTCGCCCTTCTCGGCCTTGTAGGCGGAGATGATCTTGGCCTGGATGTGCGACGGCACCTCTTCGTAGTGCGAGTACTCCATGTGGTAGGACCCGCGCCCGCCGGTCGCCGACGTGAGCTGCTGCTCGTAGGTCAGCATCTCGGCCATCGGCACCTGCGCCTTGATGACCGTCATGCCGCCGCGCGTGTCCATGCCGGCGATGCGGCCGCGGCGTCCGTTGAGGTCGCCCATCAGGTCGCCCGCGAAGTCGGACGGCGCGTACACCTCGACGTTCATGATCGGCTCGAGGATCGTCGGCTTGCAGCGCGTCATCCCGTCCTTGAACGCCAGGCGCCCGGCCATCTTGAACGACAGCTCGTTCGAGTCCACGTCGTGGTACTTGCCGTCCACCAGGGTGACCTTGAAGTCGACCACCGGGTAGCCGGCGAGGTAGCCGCGCAGCCGCGTCTCCTGGATCCCCTTCTCGACCGCCGGCCGGAAGGTCTGCGGGATCGCGCCGCCGAAGATGTCGTCCACGAACTGGAAGTCCGCGCCGCGCGGCAGCGGCTCCATCCGGATGGAGCAGTCGCCGAACTGGCCGTGGCCGCCCGTCTGCTTCTTGTGCCGGCCGTGCGCGTCGGTCGCCGCCGTGATCGTCTCCCGGTACGGGATCTTCGGGGGCTTGAGGTTGACCTCGACGCCGAAGCGCCGCTTGAGCTTGGCGACCGTGACCTCGATGTGCAGCTGGCCCTGGCCCGAGAGCAGCAGTTCCTTGGTCTGCGCGTCGCGGCTCGACCGGATCGTCGGGTCCTCCTCCTGCAGGCGCTGGAGCGACGAGCTGATCTTGTCCTCGTCGCCGCGGCTCTTGGGCTCGATGGCGTAGGAGAGCACCGGCTCGGGGAACTTCATCGGCGCGAACGAGACGCCGCCCTTCTCGGTCAGCGTGTCGTTGGTGACCGTCTCCTTCAGCTTCGCCACGGCGCCGATGTCGCCGGCCTTGATCTCGGGCACGTCGGTCTGCGCCTTGCCCTGGAGCAGCGCCAGGTGGCCGAGCCGCTCCGGCGCCTCGCGCGTCAGGTTGTAGACGGTCGTGTCGGCCTTGAACGACCCGCTCATCACCCGGAACATGCTGATGCGGCCGGCGAACGGGTCGGCCACCGTCTTCCAGACGAAGGCGGCGTAGGGGCCGCCGTCGGACGCGAGGACCTCGACCGCCGCGCCCCCCTTGGTGCCGGCGACCGGGCGCTCGGACGGCGCCGGGACGTAGGCGATCAGCGCGTCGAGCAGCGGCTGGATGCCCACGTTCAGGATCGACGAGACGCAGAAGAGCGGGAACACCTTGCGGGCGAGCACCGCCGTGCGCAGGCCGGCCACCAGTTCGTCCTGCGTGAGGCTGCCGGCCTCGAAGAACTTCTCCATCAGCGCGTCGTCGGCCTCGGCCACCATCTCGATGAGGGCGTCGCGCGCGGCCTTGGCCTCGTCGGCCAGGGCGGCGGGCACCGCCTCCTCCTTGAACTTGCCGCTGCCGTCGGGCTCGAACACGAAGGCCTTCATCCCGACCAGGTCCACCACGCCGCGGAACGCCTTTTCCTCGCCGATCGGCATCTGCACGGGCACGACCGCCCGCCCGAACGCGGTGTTCAGCGACTCCAGCGTGCGCGCCAGGCTGGCGCGCTCGCGGTCGAGGCGGTTCACCGCCACCAGCCGCGGCAGGCCGTACTCCTCGGCCGCCTTCCACACCTTCTCGGTCTGGACCTCGACGCCCGACACCGCGTCCACGACCACCAGCGCCGCGTCCGAGACGCGCATCGCGGCCAGCGTGTCGCTCAGGAAGTTGCCGAACCCGGGCGTGTCGACCAGGTTGATCTTGTGCCGGTTCCACTCGGCGTAGGCGAGGCTGGCGGCGAGCGTGTGCTTGCGCGCGACTTCCTCTTCGTCGAAGTCGGTCACCGTCGTCCCGTCATCGACCTTGCCGAACCGGTTGACCATCCCCGCGTCGAACAGGATCGCGGCGGCGAGCTGCGTCTTGCCCGCGCCCGAGTGGCCGGCGATGGTGACATTCCTGATGCTGGCGGCGTCGTAGACCTTCATAGGCGGCAATCCTCCTGCCCGGCGCGCGTGGCGCGCTGCCCGAGAGGGCGTTCACGGCTCCTGCGGGACGCCGGGGACACGAGGCCCCGGCCTCTGGGGGGCATAAGCCGCAATCATATCAGCGGAAAGACGGGGAATGAAGCAGAAGGCTCAGGGCTCAAGGCTCACGCAGGGATCGGGCTGCCGAGAATCAACGGATACCGCAGGGCTTCAGCCTTGCGCCGCTGCCAAGGATCAAGGGATCAACGGATACCGCAGGGCTTCAGCCTTGCGCCGCTGCCAAGGATCAAGGGATCAACGGATCCCGCAGGGCTTCAGCCTTGCGCCGCTGCCAGGGAT
>JAJXZZ010000176.1 GCA_021779795.1 Acidobacteriota bacterium
GCGAGCAGGGCGTAGAAGCGGGAGCGTTCGACGGTCAGCGAGAACTCGCTCGGGCGTTCGATGCGCACGGCGGGGAGGATAGCACACGGGCTCAAGGCTCAAGGCTCAGGGCTCAGGCCGGAGATGCTCAGGCCGGAGATGCTCAGGCCGGAGAGGCCCCGGGATTGCCCGCTGTAGCCGGGGTGGATAGTGGACCAGCTCAGCCGAGACGCCGATACAATGAGCGGCGGGACTCGGACCCGGGTCCCGGCCAGCGGCGCCGCGAGGGGGCGCGTGTCCAGAGCCAACCGGGGAGGACGCCGAAGTGACCGAAGAGCCGTTTGTCGATTACTACGACCTGCTGCAGCTCAGCCCGAACGCCGACGAGGACACCATCGACCGCGTCTTCCGCCACCTGGCCAAGAAGTACCACCCCGACAACGGCGAGTCGGCCGACGAGCCCAGGTTCCGCCTGCTGGTCAAGGCGCGCGACGTGCTCGGCAATCCCGAATCGCGCGCGGGCTACGACGCGAGGTACCAGGCCTACTGGAACAGCAAGTGGCGGCTGGCGTCTGAGGCCACGCAGGGCACGGCGTTCGCCGAGGACGCCGAGACGCGAAAGAAGCTGCTGTCGCTGCTGTACGTGCAGCGCCGCACCGACCACCGGATGCCCGGCCTCGGGGAATACGAGATGGCGCGCCTGCTGCGCACCCCGGTCGAGATGGTCGAGTTCCACATCTGGTACCTTCGCGAGAAGGGGCTCGTCCATCGCCTCGACACCGGCCAACTGGCGATCACCGCGCTCGGCGTGGACCAGATCGAGAGGGATCAGTTGCACCTCGACCGGGGCCGCCTCCTCGCGAGCCAGAGCGTGACCAGCGCCGGGTCGGACGGAAATGAAGCCGGTCAAGCTGGCGGCGAGCCGGAGCGGCTGGAGGACGGGATGCGCCCGGCCCGATGAGCGGCGAACTCCTCAGGGCCCGGGGAAACAACGAGGCCCCTGCAGCGGCGCGACCGCCACGTAGTGCCCGGCCGTCCTGGCGAAGATTACCGAGCGCGGGCCGGTGAAGATCGGCACCCAGCCTTCTCGCGGAAGCTGCTTCACGACGGGCAACTGCCGGGGGAGCCACACGTAATCGGCGCCAATCCGGCGGGCGTACCCGGGATCCTGTCCGAAGTAGAACCGCTGGTGGTAGTCGCGCACGCGCTCCGAGTAGACCGTCTCCCGCCGCCCGTCGTAGGAGACCTTCAACTGCGGAGACAGGTGCCAGATGGCGTATTCTCCGTAGTCGAACCAGGTGAGCATCCTGCCCCCGAGGTGATTTCGTTTGGCGAACAGAACGGCCTCCGCTTCAGGGGCATAGACCCTGCCGGCCTCGATGGGCAGGCAGCGCACTGTCCCCCCGGCAAACCACATGGACACCCCGAGGCCGAAAGCGCCTACAACGCTCACCGCCATCAACTCGCCTCGACTGGGCCGGCGCGACAACGGGAACCGCGACGGCCCCAGTCCCGCAAGCAGCGGCCCCATCACCATCACCGACACGATCACGAACGAGGTGTCCAACCGCACCACCTTCAGCGACATCGCTGCCAGTGCCAGCACTGGAAGGACACGGTGCAGGGGCACTGCCCGTCGCCTCCACCACCCCGCCACCGCGATAGCGAGCGCAGCCAACCACAAGACAACATGATCTGGAGACTTGAAGATCGGTTGCCAGTCCTCGATGTCTGCGCGGCCAAGTCCGACCGTGTTCCAAAGGAACTCCCAGAGTCTCCATCCGTACGGCGTCGCGAGAGAACCGCACAACGCCCCCATGATCGCCGCGCCGCACCAACGCAAGGGCACTCTTCGAGTCACTGCGGCCGAGACGGCCCAAAGGCCCACGACACCCAACCCGACAATCCACCCTCCATGCAGGTTCGCCCACACGGCAAAGAGGGGCACAACCGCCAGCAGCCGCCGAGGATCCCTGTGCTCCGCGTTCCACAGAACCGTCAGCAGAACGACAAACAACACTGTCGAGAACAGCTGCGGCCTGATGACAGCCAACTGGTACCAAAGCCCGCACCAGAGCAGGAGGAGCAGGACTACCACGACCGGGTCACCGACTCCGGCTCTCGAGAGAAATCGGCCGGCAATCAGCAGGGATGCGAGCCCGGCCCCCACCGACAGCAAGAGCAGGCCGGCGACGCCGCCGCGCTCGTATGCGAACGCCATCAGGACTTCGGCCAGCCACTCGTGGTTGGTCCACGCCTGGTCGCTCGTGAAAGAGTAGGGATCGCGGGACGCGATTTGATGCGAGGCGAGGATGTCCTCGCCGAAACGGATGTGGCCCCAGAGGTCAGCGTCCGCTCGACTGCCAATCGCAATAACCAGCAAGAGCGCAACAAAGATGAAGACGAACACGAATAGCGGCGCGCGGTCGGTTCGCATCGCGGCGTAGTCTACCGCAACCATGAGTGCATGGCGTACCCGCGTCGTCGGCGAGGGAGCGCAACCGCGGCCCTTCCGGCGGGCATGTCTCGGAAGCGATCAGGCCAGAACCTGCCTCAGGGACGGTGCGTCGTGTGCCACGGGCCAGGCCGTCGTCCCGCGCCCGATCAAGGACCGGGAAAACAACGAGGCCCCCGCAGGGGCGCCACGGTCATGTAGTGCCCGGCCGTCCAGGCGAAGATCACCGACCGCGAGCCGGTGAAGATCGGCACCCACCCTTCTCGCAGAAGCTGCTTCACGACGGGCAACTGCCGGGGGAGCCAGACGTAATCGGCGCCAATCCGGCGGGCGTACCCGGGATCCTGTCCGAAGTAGAACCGCTGGTGCTCGTCGCGCACGCGCTCCGAGTAGACCGTCTCCCGCCGCCCGTCGTACGAGACTTTCAACTGCGGAGGCAGCTGCCAGATGGCGTATTCTCCGTAGTCGAACCAGGTGAGCACTCTTCCGCGAAGGTCGTTCTGCCGTGCAAAGACGGCGGCCTCGGGTTCGGGCGCGAAGAGCCGCTGTCCGTCGATGGGCAGGCAGGCGGCCGTGCCTGAAGCGAACCACAATGCAACGGCCATTCCTCCGGCGCCGATCGCGCCTGCCGTCATCAGCTCACTCCGGCTGGGCGCGTGCGACAGCGGAAATTCAGAGGGCCCCAGGCTTGCCAGCATTGGACCCAGCAGCATCACCGTTGCGATGGCAAATGAACCGTCGAGACGAACGACCTTCAGGGACAACAGAGCCAACGCCACGACGGGAACGAACAGATGAATGGAGGCCGGGCTTCGCCGGCGCCACGCGATCCATGCAACGGTTGTCGCCAGAAACCACGGAATCAGGTGGCTCGGGTGCCGGTAGATTGGTTGCCAGTCATCGATATCCCCTCGCCCCAGCCCGACCGTCTGCCACAGGAAGAGCCATAGCCTCCAGCCGTACGGCGTGGCCAGCGAACCGAGGCATGCGAGAAGCGGCGCCAACGCTCCCCACGAAAGCCGGATCCGACCGCGAACGGTGGCCACAAGGGCCCACAACCCGACGACACCGAGGCCCACAATCCAGCCGCCGTGGAGGTTTGCCCACAGGGCGATGAGCGGCGCGATCCACAGAAGCCGCCGCGGCCTGCCCCGCTCCGCCGCCGACAGCACCGTCAGCAGAACCACGAACAGCACGGCCGAGAACAGCTGCGGCCTGACGACGGTCAACTGCGCCCAGAGGCCCGAGAACATGACCACGAGCAGGCCCACCGTGGCCGGCTTGCCGACACCGCCAGTTCTGAGAAACCGTCCTGCAACCAGCAGCGAACTCAGTGCCGCGCCAACCGACAGCACAAGCAGGCCGGCGACGCCGCCGCGCTCGTATGCGAACGCCATCAGGACTTCGGCCAGCCACTCGTGGTTGGTCCACGCGTGGTCGCTCGTGAACGAGTACGGATCGTGCGCGGCGATCTGGTGCGAGGCGAGGATATCCTCGCCGAAACGGATGTGGCCCCAGAGGTCGGGGTCCGCCGAACTGTGAGCGCAAAGGACGAGCAGCAACGCCGCAAAGACCACGATGAACATCGAGTCGGGCGCGCGGTCGGTTCGCATCGCGGCGTAGTCTACCGCAGGTGTCCGCCGGCGACGTACTCCGGCACCGCCGAGACGAACAGCAGATTCTTTTGTCTACTTTTCCGTGCAATCTGGCACTATTGTCTGCCTGGATCGGGACTTCTGCCATGGTCTGGCGGATCCAGCCGGAAACCGGGGGCAGGCTCCGAAGATCCGTCAGCGGTGACCCTGGCAACTTCAATCGACTCAAGTCGTTGACGCGACGTCGGTTGGCGCTTTCGGCCCGCGGGCACTCAAGTCCAGGGCGCAATTCTGCCGGGAGCCAGAATTTTTAGCCGCATTTCGCCGCGATTCTGGCAGGACTCCTGCAATCGCGGGGGCGATTTCGGGCCGGCCGGATTCGTCGTCTCCAAAATCCGGCGCCGTCGTCCCGTGGAGGCCTTCTTGGTACGTTCCGGGGGTGAAACCCGTCCGCCCGCGACGCCGCCCCTCGGCGCCGCCGTGGGCGAGCCGCTGATCGTCGGCGACAGCCAGGCCCTGCGCGACATCTGCGCGATGGCCCGCCGCGTGGCCGCGAGCGACGCCAAGGTGCTCGTCACCGGCGAGAGCGGCGTCGGCAAGGACCTCATCGCGCGCCTCATCCACTGGCACTCCAAGCGGGCGGCCGGCCCGTACGTCCCGGTCAACTGCGCCGCGTTCACCGAGTCGCTGCTCGAGTCGGAGCTGTTCGGCCACGTCCGTGGCTCGTTCACCGACGCCGTGCGCGACTCCCCCGGCAAGCTGCAGCTCGCCCACGGCGGGTCGGTCTTCCTCGACGAAGTCGGCGAGATGAGCCTCCGCATGCAGGCGCTGCTGCTCCGCTTCCTCGAGAGCGGCGAGATCCAGCCGGTGGGGGCCGAAGCCGCGCGCGCCCGCGTCGACGTCCGCGTGATTGCCGCCACCAACCGCGACCTGCAGGAGGGCGTGGCCGCCGGGCGCTTCCGCGAAGACCTCCTCTACCGCCTCGACGTCGTCCACATCCACATGCCGCCCCTCCGCGATCGGCCGGGGGACGTTCGCGCCCTCATCTCGCACCTGCTCGCGCGGGCCGAGCGCCAGGTGACGCTCGACGAGAGCGCCATGGCGGCGCTCGAGGCCTACCGCTGGCCGGGCAACGTCCGCGAGCTGCAGAACGTCGTCGAGCGACTGGTCTGGACGACGGCCGGAGACGTGATCGGCGTGGACGACCTGCCGCGGCACCTGCGGCCGGGACGCGTCGAGCGCGTCGTGCCGGCGCGCGAGCGGCGGCGGCAGATGGCCGACGACCTGTTCCGGGCGCTCACCGACGGCACGCTGTCGTTCTGGGAGCACGTGCACTCGCTGTTCCTCGACCGCGACCTGACGCGCCACGACATCCGCGAGCTGGTCCGTCGGGGCCTCGCGGCCACGAGGGGCAACTACCGCGCCGTCGTGGCCCTGTTCGGGATGCCGCCCACCGACTACAAGCGGTTCCTCAACTTTCTGACCACCCACGACCTGATGGTGGATTTCAGGCCGTTCCGAGGCGGATCGGCGGCCGCAGACCCGGCGGAGAACCGCGGGCAGCCGCCCGACGCCGCCGCCGGCCCGTCGCCGAACGGCCGCCCGCGGGCCGGCCGATGACGTTCCTCGAGCCGATGCTCTCGCCGGCCAGCACCGCCTTCCACCTCGTCAACGTGGAGCGAGGCTCGGTGCTCGCCACCGACCTGGAAGGGGCGTTCGAGTCGGCGGCCCGCAACCGAGGCCTGCTCGGGCGGCCGGGCCTGAGGGAGGGCGAAGCGCTGGTCATCGCGCCGAGCAACAGCATCCACATGTTCTTCATGCGCTTTGCCATCGACGCGGTGTTCGTGGCCCGCGACGGCCGCGTCGTCAAGACGTGCGCCGGCCTGCGCCCCTGGCGAATCGCGATCGCGTGGCGCGCGTTCGCGGTGGTCGAGTGCCCGGCGGGGACGATCGAGGCGACCGGCACGCGGCCGGGCGACCGCCTCGCCGTCGTTTCGGGGAACTGAGAAAGTTCGCGCATGCCAGCCACGCTTCACGAGATCCTCGCGCGCGGCACGGCGGTCGAGTGGTTCGAGGCCGTGGCGCTCGTCCAGGCGCTGGCCGGGCGGCTGGCGGGCGGCGAGGCCGGGCAGGACATCCGCGTGCCAGACCTGCACGAGATCGTCCTGGGGGCGGACGGCCAGGTCGAGGCGACCGGCACGGGACCGTCGCACCAGTCGCCCGTCTACCGCCTCGGGCAGTTGCTGACCGCGCTCGTGGCCGACAGGCCGATGCCGCCGCCGCTTCGCCTGCTGGCGCTTGCGGCCGAATCGTCGGAGCCGCGGTTCGGCACGGTGCAGGAGTTCACGGCTGCTCTCGAGTACTACGAGCGGCCCGGGCGAACCGCGATTCTCGAGGCGCTCTACCGGCGCTTCGAGCAGATGCCCGAGGCGGGCGCCGCGGCCGGGACGGTGGAGGAGATTCCCGCGGCGCCGCCCCCGAAAGCGGACGCGGCCACTGCCGGACGAAGAAAGCGCTGCCTCGGGCTGGCAGCTGCCGTGGCCGCCGTGCTGCTTGCCGTGGCCGCGCTCGGGTCGTGGCCGATGCTTCGCGCGAGAGTTCGCTGGCTGGACAGGAACTCGAGCCAGGCCTCGGCCGCCGTGAAGGCGACGACCGACGCCATCGCCAGGACCGTGGCATCCGGCATCGAGGCCGTGCAGGAGCAATTTGCCGGGACGAGGGAGGCCGAGGCGCCAAAGAGCGTTCTGCTGCCGCCACCGGCGCCGGCCGCGCCTTCCCCGGCGCCTCGTCGCGTGCCAGCCTCGCTGCCATCGACGGCCGGATGGCTGAAGGCTGGGAACCCG
>JAJXZZ010000177.1 GCA_021779795.1 Acidobacteriota bacterium
CAGCTCGTTTCCTCCCGTGGCCTGGAACCGCACGGTGATCTTCTGCTTCCCCTTGGTCAGGCCGGCGGGCAGCCTGTAATCGATGTCGAAGAAGCCGGTGTTCTTCTCGGGGCTCCGGCGCTCGACCGCCTGTGACGCGACCGTCGAGCCGTCCACGAGGATGTCGAACGTGCGGGTGGCCCGCTCGTCGCCCGCGTAGGTGACGACGAGCGTGACCGGCCGCGCGGGGTCGACGGCGAGGTCCATCGAGAACCAGCCCGCGCCGCGCCGGCCGTAGCGCCCCCCGGCCCACGCCGGCGAGACGTGCTCGCCCTGGTAGTTGGCGTCGCGCTCGGCCTGCATCTGGCCCGGCTGCGCGAATCCGAGCGTGGCCTCCTCCAGGCGGCGCTGCTTCGCCTCGGCGGCGCGGACCTCCGACGCGTGCGCGGCCCATCCGGCCGGCGTGTAGAGATCCCAGTAGGCGGCGTAGGTCCGGCGCTGCAGCTCGAAGAACGGGACCAGCGTGACGTCGTGGTCACGGCCGACGCCGTCGGTGGTGAACGTGGACGGCTTGCCCGGCACCGGCTTGACCCACGACGCCACCGGCCGCCCGGCCGCGACGAGCGCCGGCACGGACGCCGGCGGGATCGGGTCGTCTTCCTCGTCGGCGTGCGGCCTGCGCCGGACCGGCCCGAGGTCGCCGGCCAGGACGAGCGGGCCCCACATGATGGCGACGCGGTTCCGGTTGTCGGGGAGCGGCTCGAGGCGGAGCGTCTTCGGCAGCGCGACCGTCACGGTGTCGCCGTTCTTCCACGCGCGGCGGAGCTCGACGTACGAATCGGGCGGCGGCAGTGTCGTGAGGGCCACGCCGTTGACCGTCACCGAGAACCCGGCGCCCGCCCAGTACGGGCGGCGCAGCGCGAGCGTGAAGGTCTTCGGCGAGTCGAGCGCGAGCTTCAGCGAGGCGGCGCCGCCGTCGGGGAAGGTCGTCTCGCTCGTGATCGTGGCCCCGGCCGTGCGCCAGCGCGCGACGGACGGCACGTAGAGGTTCACCCACAACCGGCCCGGCGCCTCGTAGTAGATGCCGTCACCGTGCAGCGCGTGGCTCTCCATCCCCGACCCGACGCAGCAGGTGAAGCTGCGCGCCATGTTCTGGTACTCGCGCGAGACGCCCTGGCCGACCGGCACCATGTAGCACATCGCGCCGTCGGCCGGGTCGATCGAACCGAGGATGTGGTTGAACAGCGCCCGCTCCTCGAAGTCGGCGTAGCGGATGCGGGGATGGAGCGCGAACAGCGCGCGCGCCATCTTGATCATGTTGTAGACGTTGCACGTCTCGGCCGTCCGCCCCTCGATCATGTCGTTCAGCTTGTCGGGCTCGCCGAAGTATTCGTTGCGGCCGTGCCCGCCGGTGGCGAAGCTGTGGTGGAGCGCCACCGCGTCCCAGAAGAACGTCGCGGCCGCCCCGTCCCGCGCGCTGCCGGTGTACTCGTACTGCGCCAGCGTGCCGAGCAGCTTGGGCACGAGCGTGTTGCCGTGCTTGCCGGCCAGGATGTCCTCGCCGCGCGAGAGCGGGTCGATGACGGCCTTGTGGTCGAAGTGCTCCGACAGGTCGAGCCAGCGCCGGTTGCCGGTGTCGGCGTACAGCTCGGCCAGCACCTCGTTCATGCCGCCGAACTCGGTGTCGAGCATCCGCTGCGTCTGCGCGGCGTCGAGCGGCGACACGATGCGTTCGACCCACGCCGCGTACTTCTCCTCGACGTCGAGCGCGGTGCGGTTGCCGGTGTAGCGGTAGGCGTCCCGCAGGCCGGCGAAGATCTTGTGGACGACGTACCACGGCGACCAGAGCCCGTTGAGGTCGAAGCCGCCCGACCGGATGATGCCGCGCGACAGCTCCTCGAAGCGGATCTTGCCGTCCACGCCGTCCCTGTCGGCCTGCGCCCCGATGTAGCCGTCACCCTGCCTGTCCTGCACGGCCTTCAACTCCGAGACCAGGTAGTCGGCTCGTTGCTTGAAACGCTCGTCGCCGGTCGCGGCGTACATCAGGCTGACGGCGGAGAGGTAGTGGCCGGCGATGTGGCCGGTGAGCTGGCGCCCCGGCCCGTCCCACCCGCCGTACCCCTCGGCCTTCGGCCGAAGCCCGGCGCTCTTCCTGAGGAACGCCATCATCCGATCGACCTCGAGCGACAGGAGGTACTCGCGGTCGAGATCCTCCGCGTGCTTCAGCGGCCCGCCGGTCACGCGGACGTCGGCGAGCGGCAGCGGCCGCGCCTGCAGGGGCACGACGCGCCTGGCCGCCGTTTCGACCTGGGCCGACGCCTGGCAGCCGGCCTGCAGCGCGGCCAGGGAGAGGACAAGGAAGAGACGCCTCACGGAAGACTCCTTCGGCTGACCATCATCAGCGTCGTGTAGCGGTCAGTGGCCGGTGGATTACCCGTGACACACTAGCCACTAGCCACCAGCCACTACTTCTGTCCCTGCCCAGCCCACCCCGCCCACTTCTTCCACACCGCCTCGTCGTAGAGCAGCTTCAGGTACACGCCGCCCACGACCGACCGCGCCTGGAACCCGACCTTCGTGGCATCGTGGGTCCAGAACCAGTCGGTCATCGGCACCCGGTTCGGCGTGGCGTTGAGCATGTCGAACACGGGCGCGACGAGCGCCTCGAAGTCGGCGCGCGAGCCGGTCAGCGTCGCCGTCCACGTGATCCAGTCGAGCTTGGTGTAGAGCCGCCGGCTGTCGAGCGGCAGGCCGTACCGCTGCTGCAGGCGGCGGTAGAACGCCATCTCCCTGCGGGCCACGTCCGGCGGGAAGAGGTTCAGGCCGAGGATCCGGTCCCAGACCAGGTTGTACTTCTGGCTCCACGTGCCCGGGCGGTCGAACGCCAGCCGGTCGTGGTCGCCGTCGTCCGCCTCCTTCACCCAGCGCGCGGCAAAGCCTTCGGCGAGCCGGCGGTACTCCGCCGCGAGCGCCTTCTCGCCCCGCATGTCGCACAGTTCGGCGAACGCGCCGAGCGCGACGATCGCCTTCGCCGAGAGGTTCACGTTGTGCGCGAGGTGGCCGGCGAAGTCGTCGGTGCAGAGCTGGTTCTCCGGGTCGAATCCCTTCTCCTTCAGGTACTCCGCCCAGCGCGCGAGCACCGGCCAGTAGCGGTTGGCCAGTTCGGGATTCCCCTCCATCTTCGCGATCGCCGAGACGAGGATGATCATGTTGCCCGTCTCCTCGACGGGCATCTGATCCTCCTCCGTCTTCTCGCCGCCGCCGTAGACCTGGCCCGTGGCGTGCGGGTAGGTGCCGAGGTCGTGCGGCGCGAACGGGAACTTCCACCGGGGTGAGCTGGCGTAGTCGAGGTTCGGCACGACGAGCGCCCGCGCCAGCGCCGGCCCGAACAGCAGGAACTGCGGCGCCATCGGGTAGATGACGTCCACGGTGCCGATGCACCCGTTGCTGAAGTTCTCCTTCGGGAAGAGCAGCGGCCGCCCGTCGGGGCCCTCGACCAGCTTGGTGGCGGCCAGCGTCTGCCGGTACGCGAGCGTCGCGATGGCCGCGTACTTCTCGCCGCCCGCCGTCGCGAGGTCGCGGTGCAGGTCGGCGTCGAACCTCGCGGCCTTCCCGTCGAGCGCGTCGTGTTCGGCGGCGGCTTCGGCGAGCACCGACTCGATCGTCGCGCCTCCTTTGTGCCAGTAGGCGCGCAGGTCGCCGGTGAAGTACCGGATCGAGACGATGTCGTCGTAGGCCAGCATCGCGAAGCGCGACACGGGTGACGCGCCGACGTCGCCGAGATCCCACGCCGCCGCCATCGCGAGGTGAGACTCGGAAACCGGCGCCGCCGCGATCGGGCCCGCCGCGACGGGCACGGCGCCGCCGGCGATGAACGCCCTCCGCATCCGCGCCCCGTTGCCGCCGGTCACGACGCCGCCGCTCCCGGCAGGAGCCGCCAGGTACCCGTACCCCCAGTCGATGCGGACGTCGTCTCCCTTGCGGGCCAGGATCGGCTGCCCGGGATTGCCCACCCGCGCCACCGCAAGGCCGGGGATGGCCGGGTAGTCGAGCGCGGCTTCCTGGTCCGGGGTGTTGACGGCAATCTCGGCTCCGCAGTCGAAGTAGACCTGGACCTTGTGCCGCTTGCCGTCGGCCGACGCGACGCTCCACTTCAGGTAAGTGACCGGCCGCGAAAGGAGCCGCAGGTCGGACGGCAGCGACGGCGTGAGGAAGCTCAGGACGACGCGCACCCGTCGGTCGCTGAATTCGTACGTCGTCCTCGTCGCCGAGATCGTCACCGAGCGCTGAGGCATCGCCGCCGTGTCGGACGGCGCCGCGCCCATGACGCGGAAGGCGTCGCCGTCAACCCGCACGAGCGAGGTCATCGGCTGCGCGCGGCCGGTCCAGTGCGTCGTCGCCGTGTCGGTCAGCCGATCGGCCGGCGACCAGATCGAGAGGTACGGATCGTAGGCCACCAGCGGGACGGCCGGCGCTCGAAGACGCGGCGCCGCCGGGTTCGCGGTTTGCGCCGATGCCTGGCTGCCAACGGCGAGCGCCGACAGGGCGAGGGCGAGAAGCTGGCGTCTCACGCAGTGCTCCTTCAGGGATTCAGACTTCGGGCGACCGACTTCGGGCCCCGCCACGGGGAATCCGCTCTCCGCGGCCCCTCGACCCGTCTTCCGACCGTGCTCCGCCAGCCGCCGCTCTGGTCCCGCATTATGCCCCTTTCGGCCTCCAGGCGCAGCGCTGCCGGCGCGCTGCAAGGAATCCCAGCCCGGCCGTTCTGTTGGATAGAGACCGCTGCCGGGATGGACCGGGGCGGCTGACGCCTGGAGGATTCGGATGAAACGCCTGCTCCTCGTCCTGTTCGCCGCCCTCGCCTGGCCCGCAGGGGTCGGAGCGGTCTTCCCCGGCGGCCCCGTCCCGATCACAACTCTGCAATCGGAAGCGGAACGCCCCGGCGGCCAGCCGCAGAATGCCGACCGCACGCTGTCCCCCTGCTTCTTCGTGGAAGGCGGCGACCCCTCGATCGACCGGCTGCCCTTGAAGTCCACCTCGGCCGCGGTGGACATCGCGGGTGTCATCGCGCGCGTCCGCGTCGCGCAGGTCTACCGCAACGAGGGCCAGCGGACGATCGAGGCCGTCTACGTCTTCCCCGGCTCGACGCGCGCCGCCGTCCACGGCATGACGATGAGGATCGGCGAGCGGACGATCGTGGCGAGGATCGAGGAGCGGCAGGAGGCGAGGCGGCAGTACCAGGCCGCCCACCAGGCCGGCCAGGCCGCGTCGCTGCTCGAGCAGCAGCGGCCCAACGTCTTCCAGATGAACGTCGCCAACATCCTGCCCGGCGACGAGATCAGGGTCGAACTGGTCTACACCGAACTGCTCGTCCCGGTGAACCACGTCTACGAGTTCGTGTACCCGACCGTCGTCGGACCGCGCTACTCGACCACGCCGGCCGAGGGCGCGCCCGACTCGGAGCGATGGGTGCAGAACCCGTACCTCCACGAGGGGGAGTCGCCGGCCTCCGCGTTCTCGTTCCGCGCGCGTATCGCCGCCGGCCTGTCGCTGCGAGAAGTCAGCTCGCCGTCGCACCAGATCGACGTCGCCTACCAGGATCCGCGCCGCGCGACGATCGCGCTCGCGCCGGGCGAGCGGTACGGCGCCAACCGCGACGTCGTCCTGCGCTACCGGCTGGCCGACGATCGGATCGAGACGGGGCTGCTGCTCGGGGAGTCCGGCGGCGAGCGCTTCTTCGTCTGCCTCGTCGAGCCGCCGCGGCGCTTCGAGATCGCCGACGTGCCGCCGAGGGAGTACGTCTTCGTCATGGACGTGTCCGGCTCGATGAACGGCTTCCCGATCGAGACGTCGAAGCAAGTGCTGCAAACGCTGCTCGGCCGCCTCAGGCCGACCGACTCGTTCAACGTCATCTTCTTCTCGGGCGGGTCGTACACCCTGTCGTCCGCGTCGGTCCCGGCCACCGAGTCCAACAAGGCGTGGGCCATCCAGGAAGTTGATCGCCAGCGGGGCGGCGGCGGCACCGAACTGCTGCCCGCGCTCCGGCAGGCGTTCGACCTGGCGCGGGCGCGGGAGGACGTGTCGCGGGTGATCGTCGTCGCCACCGACGGGTACGTGAACGTCGAGCGCCAGGCCTTCGACCTCATCCGCCGGCACCTCTCCGACGCGAACCTGTTTGCCTTCGGCATCGGCTCGTCGGTCAACCGCCACCTGATCGAGGGGATGGCCCGCGTCGGCGAGGGCGAGCCGTTCGTCGTCCTGAGCGCGGGCGCCGCGCGCCGCGCGGCCGCGAGGTTCCTCGACTACATCCAGTCGCCCCTGCTCTCGCGCGTTCGGATCCAGACGCCAGGCTTCGACGCTTACGACGTCGAGCCGGCGCGGGTTCCGGACCTGTTCGCGTCGCGGCCGCTGGTGATCGTCGGCAAGTACCGCGGGGATGCGGCCGGCGAAATCGTCGTCACGGGCTACACGGGGCGCGGGCGCTTCGAGCGGCGGATCAGGGTCTCGGCCGCGGGCGGGGCCGGAGCCGCCGGCGGCGCGCTCGGCTACCTCTGGGCGAGGGAGCGGGTCAGGCTGCTCTCCGACCTCCGGGGCGTGGACGACGGCGAGTCGGACCGGCAGGCGCTGACCGACCTGGGGCTGAAGTACAACCTGCTGACCGAGTTCACCTCGTTCGTGGCGATCGACCAGCGCGTGCGGAGGACCGACGGGAAGGTGGAAACCGTCAGGCAGCCGCTGCCGATGCCGCAGGGCGTGAGCGACCTCGCGGTCGGCGGGGCCAAGGGGTTCGTGGTCGCCGAGCGCGCGAAGTTCGCTGCCGCAATGGCCGCTCCGGTGTCGGGCACCGACCGCGCGATCGCGGGCGGGAGGCCGTCGAGCC
>JAJXZZ010000178.1 GCA_021779795.1 Acidobacteriota bacterium
GGTGGCCGACGCCGTGCCGGCGTCGCCTCGGGCGCGCGTCCGCGCGAAGCCGGTCGTCGTGCTGGCGATCGTGCTCGGCGGGTTCCTGGCGGGGCTGCCGGCGGCGCTGGTGGCCGCCGTCGGCGCGGCGCTGCTGCTCATCACGCGCACCGTCGAGCCGCGCCACGTCTACGACGAGGTGGACTGGGGCCTGCTCGTGTTCTTCATCGGCCTCTTCATCATCGTCGGCGGCGCGCAGCGCGCCGGCCTGACCGAGGCGCTGCTGCGGCCGGTCGTCGCCTGGGACCTGCACCGGCTCGCCGTTTTCGTTCCGGCCACCGTCGTGCTGTCGAACCTGGTGAGCAACGTGCCGGCGGTGATGCTGCTGAAGACGCTCGTGCCCGGCTTTCCGGACCCGCACGCCGGGTGGACGGCGCTCGCGATGGCCTCGACGCTCGCGGGCAACCTGACCGTCACCGGGTCGGTCGCCAACATCATCGTCGTCGAGGGGGCCGCGGCGGCCGGCGTGCGGATCGGGTTCCGCGACTACGTCCGGGTCGGCGTGCCGGTCACCATCGCCACCGTCGCGTTCGGCACCGCCTGGGTGTGGCTGATGCACTGACGGCCGCCCTCGAACGGCCGCCCACTTGACCCGGCTCGGCGGCAGGCCGATACTCGCTCTTGCAGGTCGGTCCTCTTCCCCAAGGCGCGCAACCGTCGGTTTCGTTCCTCCGTGCACTTCCCAAGGAGGGATGCCATGCCTCGCAGCGCCGTCATCGTTCTCAGCCTGGTCTTCGCCCTGCTCGCCGGCGTCGTTGTCGCGGCGCAGCCGCAGGGCCAGGGGGCGTCACAGGCGGCCCAGATGGCCGCCAACGCGCCGGTCCCGGCAGGCGCCGTCGTCTGGGTCTACCGCGCCGAGGTGAAACCCGGGCAAGCCGTCGCCCAGGAGAAGGCGGCGACGGCGACGGCGCGCGCCTACGCCAGGCTGCCGGGCGCGTCGTCGTTCCTCGCCATGAAGTCCGAGATCGGCCCGTCGGAGGTCTGGTTCGTCGTGCCTTACCTGACCGTGGCCGGGATCGACGAGGAGAAGGACGCGATGGAGAAGGTCCCGCCGGCCCGGATGGCCGAGATGCGGGAGATCGGCAGCCAGGAGGATTCGCACTACAGCCGGACGTCCAGCATGCTGCTCAAGTACCGCGACGACCTCAGCCTCGGCGCGAGCTTCGACGTGTCGGCCTACCGCATGATGTCGGTCGAGACGTACCGCGTCAGGCCCGGCCGCACGGAGGAGTTCGTCGGGATGGGGAAGAAGATCGTGGCTGCCTACAAGGAGGCGGTTCCCGGCCTGCGGTTCGCGGGCTTCGAGGTCCTTGCCGGCGCGCCGCGGGGCACCTTCATCTTCATGATGCCCATGAAGAAGATGGCCGAACTCGTTCCGGGCGAGGCGGCCGAGAAGGCCTTCGCCGACGCCATGGGCAAGGAGGCGATGGCGCAGCTGCAGAAAGAGTCGGGCAGCGTGATTGCCGGCGGCGAGGAGTTCGTGTTCAGCTTCAGCCCGAAGATGAGCGCCCTTCCCGCGCGGTACGCGGCGGCCGACCCGTTCTGGCGCGTGACGGAACCGGCAGCCGCGAAGAAGCCGCCGGAGGCGCCGAAGAAGTAACCGCCGGCCGGGAGGCTAGCGGCCCCGGCGGACGAACGGTCCGAAGTCGGCCAGCAGCCACGTGTTCGGGTCCAGCGTCACGTCGTGCACGTCGCGATCGACGTGGAAGGTGAAGGTCTGCGTCCGCGCGCCGAGCCGCACGGTTTCGACGCGCGGCGCCGCCGCCGGGTCGGTGACGATGGCGACGTCGAGCGGGGCGGTGAAGACGACATGCTCCGCCTGGACCTGCTCGAGCCTGACCGTCAGCACGCCGTCCGCGTACGACCAGTCGCCGCGCAGGGCCGGCTGTCCCGGCGTGTAGACCCACTGCTCGAAGAACGCCTGGAGCCCCTGGCCCGACACCTCCTCCATCACCCGCCGGAAGTCGCCGGTCCGGGCGTTGCCGCCGCGGAAGCGCGCGTAATAGGCCGAGAGCCCCTTGAAGAAGGCCTCGTCGCCTACCTGGCGGCGCAGCATGTGCAGCGCCCAGCCGCCCTTCTGGTAGCTGTTGATCGACAGGATGTTGTCGAGCGCGGCGTCGGCCGGCGTGACGACGGCGTCGTGGGGATGGGTCGTGAAGTAGCGGATGATGGCGTCGCGATCCCGCCGCAGGCCGCGCACCATCGTGTCGCGGCCGAAGGTGAACTCGTTGTAGACGTGCGTCAGGTAGGTCGCGAACCCCTCGCTGAGCCAGGTGTCGTCCCAGTCCGACTCGGTGACCGAGTCGCCGAACCACTGGTGGGCGATCTCGTGCGCGAACAGGTTCCGGTTCAGGCCCTTCCCGGTCACGGCTCGCTCCGCGTAGAAGATCGCGCTCGAGTTCTCCATGCCGCCGTAGCGCGTCTTCGACTGGACGTTGGCCAGCTTCTCGTAGGCGTAGGGGCCGATCTTCCACGAGTAGAGCTGCATCGGCGAGAGCGCCACCCGGAAATCGGCGAAACCGGGATCGCGCTCGCTGGCGTAGACCCAGCTCTGCACCGGCGCGCCGCCCACCTGGCCGATCGTCTCGACCGCGAAGCGCGCGACGCCGATGACCATGCAGTAGGTCGTGATGGGGACGTCCTCGCGGTACCGCGTCAGGCGGCGGCCGCCGGAAAGGCTCGACGTCTCGACCAGGGCGCCGGGCGCGACGACCTGGTAGGCCTCCGGCGCGGTGACGTCGAACTCGCACGCCGCCTTGTCGTGCGGGTGGTCGATCGTCGGCAGCCACTGCCGCGCGCGGTCGGGGAAGTTGTCGCCGAAGAAGACCCGGTCGCCGTCGCGGTTCGTCCCGACGATCAGGCCGTCGGCCGGCGTTCCGGCGTAGCGGACGGTCATGAGGCGATGGTCGCCCGCCGCCGGCGGGGCGCCAAGATCGATCAGGAGGCGGTTCCCCTCCTGCGCCCAGTGGAGCGGCGCGCCGCCGGAGGTCACCTGGCTGACGGTCATGCCGGTCTTGCCGTCCGGCGACGGCCCCGCCAGGTCGAGCGCCAGTTGGCGGACGCCGCCGGCGGTGAACGCCACGTCGATGTCGGCCTCGCCCGAGATGGCCGACGTGCCGTCCTGCAGTTCGAGATGGAACGTGTACGCGCGGACGTCCACGCCGGGCTGGCGGGGGTACGAGTCGGCGCGCGAGGGCGACGGGCCGGCCAGGACGAGCGCGGCGGCCGCGAGCGCGGCCGAGGTCCACCGATGAGACGCCGGGCTGAACATGCGAGGACTCCGTTCGGGACGCGCCGCCCCGGGCGGCGCCCGGAGCCTTGCACGGTTTGTATGACGGGCCGCGGCGGCGGTCAAGCGGAATCGCCGGGGCGGCAGTATAATCGGCTGCGCCGCGGAATGCCTCGGGCACGCCGAGCCCCCGTACGAGGAGACCTGCCATGCACGGTTCCATCCATGTGCGACGGTTGGCGCTCGTCCTCTTCCTCCTCCTGTCCGCCGCCGCCGCGCCGGCACTCGGGCAGACCCCGCAAGCCGCCCCGCAGCAGCCGTTCCAGCCGCACGTCGGCCAGGGCGGCAAGGACGTGGTCTGGGTGCCGACGCCAGACGGGCTGGTCGGGAAGATGCTCGAGATGGCGAAGGTGACGCCCGACGACTTCGTGATCGACCTGGGCTCGGGCGACGGCCGGACGGTCATCGCCGCGGCCAAGCGCGGGGCCCGCGCGCTCGGCGTCGAGTACAACCCGGACATGGTCGAGCTGTCGCGGCAGAACGCCGAGAAGGCCGGCGTCGCGGACCGCGTCGAGTTCGTCAAGGCCGACCTGTTCGAGACCGACCTGTCGAAGGCGACGGTGGTCACGCTGTTCCTGCTGCCCGACATCAACCTCAAGCTGCGGCCGAAGCTGCTCGACCTGGCGCCGGGCACGCGCATCGTGTCGAACACCTTCACGATGGCCGACTGGGAGGCCGACGAGACGGCGGGCGTCGGCCCTGGCTGCACGGCCTGGTGCAACGCGCTCATGTGGATCGTGCCGGCCAAGGTGGCCGGCACGTGGACCGCCGGCGACGGGGAACTGCGGCTCGGGCAGGACTTCCAGAAGGTTTCGGGCACGCTGCGCCGGGGCTCGACGACGACGGCGATCGGCGAGGGGCGGCTGAGGGGCGACCGGATCAGCTTCACGGCCGGTGGCACCTCGTACACCGGGACCGTGAACGGCCCGCGGATCGAGGGGACGGCCGTCACCGGCTCGGCCAGCGTTCCGTGGACCGCCACGAGGGCCGGGCAGTAGCCGAACTTCGGCCGGGCGGCTCTCGTCTCTGCTATACAGGAGGGGGGAGGCCATCATGCCCGAGGAACGCACCTGGTGGGAGTCGATCAAGGTCGAAGGCGGCGAGCTGCTCGACAAGGTGAGGAGCCTGATCCGCGAGGGGAACGTCAGGCGGATCATCATCCGGCAGGGTGACCGCTCGGTGGCCGAGTTCCCGCTGACGGTCGGCGTCGTCGGGGCGGTGGCAGCGCCGGTGCTCGCGGCGGTCGGCGCGCTGGCGGCGCTCCTGACCAAGTGCACGATCGAGGTGCAGCGCGTCGAGGTCGTGGACGAGGGCGAGCCAGCCGCGGGCGCGGCCACGGAGGCGGAGGCCCCAACCGACGGCGCGTCGAAGCCCGACGCCGCGTAGGCCCCACGGGGCGGCGCCCGCCGCCCCGTCCGCACCCTGCCTGTTCCTCCCCGCGGGAATCGGCTACTGTAGCTGAAGGGCCGCCCGCGTGCCGCGCGAGGCCCGACAGGAAGGAGTCGGCCGCCCGTGAACCCGCTCACCCTCCAGCCGCTTCCCGGCTACCGCCCCTTCGCGGGGCCGGTGGTCCTCGTGATCATGGACGGCGTCGGCCTCGGCCGGCGCGACGAGTCGGACGGCGTGTTCCTCGCCAACACGCCCGAGCTCGACGCCCTGATGGCCGAGCCGCTGTTCGTGGCGCTGAAGGCCCACGGCACGGCCGTCGGCCTGCCGAGCGACGAGGACATGGGGAACTCGGAGGTCGGGCACAACGCGCTCGGGGCGGGCCGCGTGTTCGCCCAGGGGGCGCGGCTGGTCAACGAGGCCGTGGCGTCGGGCTCGATCTTCCGCGGGGCCGTGTGGCCGTCGATCGTGGCGCGGGCCAAGGCCGGCGGCACGGTGCACTTCATCGGCCTGCTCTCGGACGGGAACGTCCACAGTCACATCCGTCACCTGTTCGCGATGCTCGACCGGTGCGCCGAGGAGGGGGTGCGGCGCGTGCGCATCCACCCGCTGCTCGACGGGCGGGACGTCGGCGAGCGGAGCGCGCTGACCTACCTCGACGCGCTCGAGAAGGAACTGGCGAGGCTGAATGCCGGGGGAGCGCACGACTACCAGGTCGCGTCGGGCGGCGGGCGGATGGTCACGACGATGGACCGCTACGGCGCCGACTGGTCGGTCGTCGAGCGCGGCTGGCAGGCGCACGTGCTGGGCGTCGGGCGGCGGTTCGCGTCGGCGCGCGAGGCGGTCGAGACGTACTACCGCGAGGATCCCGGCAGCACCGACCAGTACCTGCCGAGCTTCGTGATCGAGGCGGGCGGGCAGCCGGCGGGGACGATCGAGGACGGCGACGCCGTCGTCTTCTTCAACTTCCGCGGCGACCGGGCGATCGAGATCTCGCGGGCGTTCGAAGACGCGGAGTTCCGCGAGTTCGACCGGGTGCGCGTCCCCGACGTCGTGTATGCCGGGATGATGCAGTACGACGGCGACGCGCAGATCCCGACCCGCTTCCTGGTGGACCCGCCGGCCATCGACCGCACCGTGTCGCAGTACCTATGCGCGGCGGGGGTGACGTCGTTCGCGATCTCGGAGACGCAGAAGTTCGGCCACGTCACCTACTTCTGGAACGGCAACAACTCGGGCTACGTGGACGAGCGGCTCGAGACGTACGTCGAGATCCCCTCCGACAAGGTGATGTTCGACCAGCGGCCGTGGATGAAGTCGGCCGAGATCACCGACGTCGTGCTCGACGCGGTGCGTGGCGGGCGGCAGAAGTTCATCCGGCTGAACTATCCCAACGGCGACATGGTCGGCCACACGGGCATCGTCCCGGCCATCCGGATCGCCGTGGAGGCGGTGGACCTCGGCCTGCAGCGGCTGGCGCCCGCGATCCGCGCCGCCGGCGGCGTGCTGGTGGTCACGGCCGACCACGGCAACGCGGACCTGATGTTCACCGAGAAGAAGGGGACGCGCGAGCCAATGGTGGCGCACACGCTGAACCCGGTGCCGTTCATCGTCAAGGACTACTCGGGGGCGAACCGGTGGGCGCTGGCGCCGGTCGCCTCGCCCGGCCTGAGCCACGTCGCGGCCACGCTGCTCGCCCTGCTCGGGTACCGCGAGCCGGACGGGTACGATCCGTCGCTCGTCGCGCTGGCCCAGGCGCGGCCGTAGGGCAGGGCTTCAGCCCTGCCTGGAAGCCGTAGGGCAGGGCTTCAGCCCTGCCTGTCTGCCAGCCGCGCGTCGCCGGCCGCGGGCCTGCATAAACATGCACCGTCGTGTATACTTATCCCTTCACGCACGAAGGTCCCACGGAGGTCCGTCGATGAAGGTGTCCCCCTGTCTCGCGCAGCTGCGGTCGATTCGGAGCGCGGCCGGCCCGGCCGTGACGCGCGGCCTGCCCGACGAGGTCGTGGCCGCGTTCGCGGCGCGTGACGCGCGGCTGCCGCGCGCGATCGAGGCGGCCGTCGCGGCGCGCGCGGGGCTGGCCGAGGCGCACGGCGACCTGTTCCTGCTG
>JAJXZZ010000179.1 GCA_021779795.1 Acidobacteriota bacterium
CAGTGCGGGCGCCGCCGCCGAAGGCGCGGCCAGGCCGGCCGTGACGTTCCCCATCACGGGCTTCTGGATGGGCGGGGCGTTCACGCGGCGGTCGGTGCAGATCGATTAGAGAGGGACGAGGCACCAGCGGTCAGCCGGTGGCGGATCGCGGTCGAACGACGGGTGGTGGAGCAGCGGGCGGCACATCCGCAGCTGGCTGAACCGAAGCCCGGCTTCCCTCCGTGGTCCGCTGCCGGCCGGCCCCACGATCGGTAGCGAGGGAACGACGATAGGGGTCGGAGCGGTTTTCGCGGCTTACGTTCTTGAAATTCATGAATGTAATCGCCGAAAACCTCTCCGACCCCTACGGCCCCTCATGATACCCGCCGCCAGGGGCGTTCCCTGGGGCCGCCTCGACGGCCGCCGGCGCGCTAGTACCCCCTCGGCTGCCCGTCGTGGCGCGTGTCGGCCACGCCGATCCACGAATCGCCGCGGCGGACGATCATGTAGAGCCGCGCGTATTCCGGCGAGGGCGGCACCGGGTCGTACCCCATCACCCGAATCTCGTGGAGGAATCCCGGCGAGAAGCCGTGCTCGAGCTGCACGCGGCGGTCCTGCGCCGACGCGTAAATCCTGGGCATGTTGACGGCATCGAGCGGATCCATCCCGTAGTCGAGGGTGTAGACCATGACCTGCACGATCTCGGTCGGGATCCGGCCGCCGCCCGGCGCGCCGACGACCATCTGCACGCGGCCGTGCTCGAGGACGATCGTCGGGGCGATCGTGGTCGTCCGGATTCTCCAGCCGCTCTTCGACGGCGAGTCGATGTTCGCCTCGGTGAAGCGGAACCCGGAGTCGTTGAGGAAGTAGCCGTCCACGAAGCCGCCGCTCCCCCAGACGCTGCTGTTGGTCTGAGTCAGCGCCACGGCGTTGCCGTCCTTGTCCACCACCGACAGGTGCGTCGTCTCTCCGCTCTCCTCGGCCAGCCGGTCGCCGACGACGTCGGGCGCCGGCGGGGCCGAGGCGGCCGGCGCGCCCGGGATTTCGGGGGCCGCCCCGTAAGGGTCGTACGAGGCGCACTCGCCAGCCGGCGCGGCATGGTCGAAGGGCGCCGCGTTTCCGGGGGCGACGTTCTCGGGAGGCTTGCCGCCGCCGACCAGGGGCCGGCGCTCGGCGGCGAAGGCCGCCGACGAGATGCCGTTGGCGGGGACGGGAACCCAGTTCGGGTCGGCGTTGCCTCGCGCGTCCGCCTGCCCCACGCGCAGCGCGGACGCCAGGACGTCGAAGGCCTCGGCCGATCGCGTGGGCAGCCCCAGCGTCTTCAGGTTGAACGGCTCGAGCAGTTCGAGCGTGTGCAGCACCTGGAGGCCGTTCTCGGGCGGCGCGGCCGAGAGCACGGCGCGGCCGTGGTAATCGGCGCACAGCGGTCGCTTCCAGTGCGGCTCGTAGCCGGCGAGGTCGGCGAGCGTCGCCGGGTGCTGGCCCGCGTTCAGCGTGGCCACCAGGTCCCGGGCGTTGGCTCCCTCGTAGAATCCCCGCCGTCCCTCGCGGGCGACGCGCCGAAGCGACTCGGCCAGCTCCGGGTTGCGGACGACGGCCCCCGCCCCGACAGGCTTTCCGCCGGGAAAGTAGAGCGCGGCAGCCGCGGGGAACGGCTTCATCTTCTCCGCGCCCATGGCGACGAACCCCGCCAGGATCTGGCCGACGGGGAAGCCCTCCTCGGCGAGCCGGATGGCGGGCGCCATGACTCGCTCGAGCGGCAGCGTGCCGAATCGCTCGTGCAGCGTCAGCAGTCCGGCCACGTTGCCGGGGATGCCGACCACCCTTAGATCGCCCGGCTGCCGCCTCTCGGGCCGGCCTTCCGGCGCCGGCTCGAGATGCCCCTTCCAGGAATCGACGGGCTGCGCCGCGTAGAAGTCGAGATACGCCGGCTTGCCCTCTTGCCTCATCCACACGACCGCGGCCCCGCTGCCGCCGAGGCCGGACATCTGCGGCTCGACGACGCCGAGCGCGAAGGCCGTGGCGACCGCCGCGTCCACCGCGTTCCCGCCCGCGCGGAGCATCTCGAGCCCCGCGTCGCTCGCGAGGCCGTTCGCCGACGTCACCACGCCGTTCCTGGCCTCGACTCGCTTCTGCTGATAGGCCGGCTCCACGCTGTACGGCGGCGCGGCGGGGCGCTGGGCGCCGAGAGAAGCGAAGGTTGCGGCTCCGATCGCGGCGAGCGCCGACATTCGGAGAATCGATCCGATCCGAGCGGTCGTCTGCATGTATCACCTCCTCGAGGGCTGAGCCATGGCCGCAGGTCGACGGCCGCGGCCAGCAGGCGGATCACCGGGCCGCGCGGGGCGCAGCGGCTCCTTCGGTTGACCGCACCCAGGCGGCGAGTTCGGCGTGCGTCGCGAACCAGGCGTGCTCCGCGCGGGCTTCGCGCAGCAGCTCCTCCAGAATCCAGATGCGCGAACGCGCGGCAATGACGTGCGGATGCATCGTCAGCTGAAACACGCCGCCGCTCCGGCAAGCCGCTTCGAGTTCGCGCCGGAAGATGTCGAAGACGTCGGCCGGGGCCGTGTAGGGCCGCAGTGACTGGAATCGATGCGTGATGAGGTACGCCGCGTCATCCCGGATCCACTCGACGGGGATCTCGACGATGCCGGTCGGCTGTCCATCGAGGAGCAGCTCGTAGGGATCCTCGTCGGCCATCAGGGACGAGTCGTAGAGCAGGGCCATCTCCCTGGCGATGGCCAGCGTCGACGGGCTGAAGTCCCACGAAGGCGTTCGAAGGCCGACGGGCCGGGTGCCGGTGATCTGCTCGAGCGTGTCCGCCGAACGGAGCATCAGCTCGCGTTCGACGGCGTGCGGGAGCATGGAGTTGATCTCGTGGATCCACCCGTGGAGCCCCATCTCGTGACCTTCGGCGACGACCCGTCGCTGCTCGGCCTCGTGCAGCAGCGCCGACGCGGCGGGCACGAAGAAGGTGGCCCTGGCCCCGAAGCGTTCGAGAAGCGTCAGGATCCGCGGCACGCCGACCCGGCTGCCGAACTCTCCCCAGCTGAGCCGGCTGATCGACCGGCCCCCGTCGCGCAGTTCGTTCGTCTCGTGGTCGCTGTCGAACGACAGCGCCACGGCGCACCGGGCGCCGCCAGGCCATGACGCCGGTCGAAGCGCCCGCCCGGCTCTCACGTGGTTCACCAGGCGGCGCCAATCCGACTCCGACCACTCCCACGGGGCTCCGGGCAATGCCGACGCGTGCTGATCCATCTGGACCTGCCTTCGCTGTGCTATCGGCCTCCGTCGACCGAGAGGATTTCCCCATTGACGAAACTCGCGAGGTCCGAGGCGAGGAAGATGACGACGTTGGCGATCTCGTCCGGGGTGCCCAAACGTCTCATCGCAACGCCCCTGACGAGTGCACGCTGACCGTCGGCCCCGAGGCCGGCCCACTGCCTCTCGGTGGCGGTGTTGGTCCGAACGAATCCCGGCGCGACGCTGTTGACGCGGATCCCGAAGGGGCCGAGTTCGTGCGCGAGCTGCCGGGTCAGGCCCAGCACGGCGTGCTTGGCGGCGCAATACGCCTGGATGCCCGTGCGCGAGGCCCTGAGCGCAGCCCCTGAGCTGACGTTCACGATGCTGCCGGACCGCGCCCGCTTCATGCCGCTCGCCGCGGCCCGGCTCAGCGCGAACGCGGCGCCGAGGTTGACTGCCAGGACGCGGTCCCAGTCGTCGTCGGCCACCTCTTCGAGTGGGCGCCGCTCCTGGCCGGCAACGCCCCCGGCGTTGTTCACCAGGACATCCACCGCGCTCGCGGTCCGGGCTTCGATGTCGCGGATCCAGGCCGTCGCCGCGGCCCTGTCGGCGAGGTCGACGAGGCGGGTATCGACGCCCCGTTCGCGCAGGTCGTCGAACGCCTCGGCCCGAATGTCGCAGCCGAACACCCGGCCGCCGAGAGCCGCAAAGCCGCCGGCCATGGCACGGCCGAACGGGCTGCCGACGCCTGAGACCGCGACGATCCGGTCGTCGAATCGTGTGTTCATACGAGCAGGAGTTCGCTGAGGTTGTCGTCGGACAGCGGGCGGCGGCCGTCCTCGATCTCGTGGATCATTTGGACGAGCGCCGCGAGCTTCGGGCAGGCGACGCCGCGCTGCCGCCCGATGTCCACCACCGCCGCGATCTGCGCGTCCACCTCGGTCCGGCGCTTCCGGATCGCCAGGTCGCGCCAGACCCCGGAGTGCGTCTTCGCGTTGGGACGGTTGAAGGCGACCATGGCGCGCACGCTGGTCCGCGCCTCGTCCTCGCGCGCCTGCGGATCGAATGCGGCGGGTTCGAAGCCGTCGAACCCGAGCGGGCTGACACCCGCGGCGCGGGCGACGCGCATCACTTCCCCCGCCAGCTCGCGCCAGAGCGGGAGCAGTTCGGGGCGGGCGAGGCAGTCGGCGATTCCAAGCCGGCCGGTCGCCTGCGCGAAGAGGAGAGACCCGTACCCGAGCTTCCCCCACAGGTAGCACCAGATGCGCTCCGTGGTGACCGCCTCTGGTTCGAACGCGCGCATCAGCGCGTGCAGCCGATCGAGACGCTCCGTGTTCCGGCCGTCGATCTCGCCGATGATGAAGGCGCCGCGGTTGCTGTAGGCGATCTCTCCGGGGGCGATCCAGTCGGCCCCGAAGTTGACGAACGCGCCGACGGTTCGGTCGGGCCCCACGGCCGCCGCGATGACCATCTCGCACAGCCCGTTCTGAAGCGACACCACGCAACCATCCGCGGCCAGGTGCGGCGCGAGCAGCCTGCAGGCCGCCTCGGTGTCCTGCGCCTTGACCGCGAGCAGGACCCGCGGCCACGTCCCCTCCACGCGGCCCGGCGTGGCGGCGGGAGCCACGATCGAAAACTCGTCCACCGGGCCGCGAATGCGGAGGCCGCGGGCCGGGTCACGTATCGCTTCTGCGTGTTCGCCGTTGACGTCGACGAATGTCACGTCGTGCCCCGCGCGGGCGAGGAACGCGCCCACGGTTCCGCCCACGGCGCCGGCGCCCCAGACCAGCGTTCTGTCGTTCATTTCGTCGGACTCCCTGGCGTCACCGGAGATCCTCGTGGGCCGTCTCGTCCAGCCGGAGGATCACCGCTCCAGACACGATCGCGGCGGCGACGACGTACAGCGCCGGCGACGCCGCCGAGCCGGTTGTTCGAATGAGCCAGGTCGCGGTGAACGGCGCGAAGCCGCCGAATGACGCCGTCGCCAGGCTGTAACTGATCGAGATGGATGTCGTCCGCGAGCGGGTCGGAAAGACCTCGGCCAGCGCGGCGGGGCCGGCCCCCGAGAAGGCTGCCAGCAGCAGGTCGAAGGCCACCTGCGCCGCCAGGATCGCGCTCACCGACCGGGCATCGAGCATCAGTCGGAAGAGCGGGTACGCGAGGGCTGCCAGCCCCGCGCAGCTCGCCAGCAGAAGCGGCTTCCGCCCGATCCGATCCGAGAGCCACCCGAACGCCGGGATCGTCGCAATCAGCACGGCCAGCGCTGCCGCGTTCGACCACAGGCTTTGCGCGGGGGTCAGGCCGGCGTGCGTGGCCGTGAAGGTCGGCATGTAACTCAGCAGGATGTAGAACGACACGGTCCAGACGATCGTGAGGCCGAAGGCCCGGGCCATCAGGATCGCCGGTCCCGCCGTCCTGGGCGGCGCCGCCGCCGGGGTGCGGGCCTGCCGGAACGCCGGGGGCTCAACGACCGCCCGCCGCAGGTAGAGTCCGAGCGGCAGAATCAGGGCTCCGGCGAGAAACGGAAGGCGCCAGGCCCAGCGCTCCACCTGAACGGGATCGAAGGCGGCATTGACGCCGGCGACGAGGATGGTTCCCAGCAGCGTCGAGCTGGTGATGCAGGCCTGCCCGACTGCGCCGTAGAGCCCCCGCCCGCGCGCGGGGGCCGATTCGACGACGAACGCGGTGGCGATGCCCCATCCGCCTCCGGCGGACAGTCCCTGGACGACGCGAAGGGCGACGAGGAGAACCGGCGCGAGGGAGCCGATGCTCGAATAGCCTGGCAGCAGCCCGATTCCGACCGTCCCGGCGGCCATTCCGAACACGGCGGCGAGCAGCGCGACGGTCCGTCCGTTCCGGTCTCCGATCCAGCCGAGCAGGGCCCCGCCGACCGGCCGGGCAAGGAACCCGACTCCGAATGTCGCAAACGCCGCGAGGAGCCCCGTCAGCTCGTCCTCGCGAGGGAAGAAGGCGTGCGCGATGGGAACGGCGAGGAAGCCATAGACGACGAAGTCGTAGTATTCGAGGATGTTGCCCAGCCCGACGGCGAGGAGATGCCGTCGCCGCTGCGCCGGCGGAAGGCCGGCGCGCCCCGGGCAAGCCCCTTCGGCGGAGCCGCTGACGGACGTCATGCGCGGCGCGCTCCAGGCGGGCGCCGCGAAAGCCTCGCCGACCTGCCGGGGCGTGGCGCCGCCGGCAGGAGCGAGGTGACCGTTTTGGCGGCGGCGAGCAGCGCGGCGACGACGCCCTTGCGCTTGGCGCGAAAGCGGGTGGTGACGCACGCCACGTCGAGCACGGCGATGACCCGGCCGTCGCGATCGACGATCGGCGCCGCGACGCCCGTGCCGCCCAGCGCGAACTCCTCCGCGACGATGCAATACCCCCGTGCGGCCGACAGGGCAACGGCCCGGCGAATCTCCTCGATGTCCACCAGCGTCGCCGGCGTCAGCCTGAGGCGATCCTCGCCCTCCAGGGCGGCCGCCTGGCGTTCGGCCGGCATGGATCCCAGCAGCACCCGCCCCATGGCCGTGCAGTAGAGCGGCAAGGGCGTCGTGAGGTCCACGTCGTAGCGGATGTCCTGCTTCGCAACCATCTT
>JAJXZZ010000180.1 GCA_021779795.1 Acidobacteriota bacterium
GGACGCATCGTTCTTCGCCCCGCAGCGGCCGGGCGGCGGCGGGGGCGGCGGGCCGCGCTCGTTCCTCGAGCCGCCCGACAAGCTGGGCCTGCAGGCGCTGTGCGCCACCGTCATGCGCTCGGGCGGGACGACGTCGATGACGGCCGACCAGATCAACGAGCGGATGGAGTTCCTGGCCGGCACCGTGTCGCCCACCTCGCTCTCGATCCACGTGCGGCACGCCGACGAGGGGTTGAAGATCTGGCTCGACATCCTGGCCCACCCCGCCTTCCCCGAGGACCGCATCCAGCGCGAGAAGCTGGCGATGGCGGCCCCGCTCAGGAACCGCACCCGGAACCTGACCGGCGTCGCGGCGCAGTCGTGGACGCGGCTGATCTACGGGGACGGCTCGCCGATCGCGGCCGAGACCACCGAGAAGACGATCGGCAACATCACGCGCGACGACCTCGTCGCGTGGCACCGGAAGTACTGGGGCGCCAACAACGCGATCCTCGTCGTCGCCGGCGACTTCAAGACGCCGGAGATGCTGGCCCGCCTCGAGGCGACGTTCGGCAAGTGGCGCGACGCCGAGGTGAAGGCCACGCCCGCCTGGCCGAAGGTGACCGGCGTCGCCGCCAGGCCTGGCGTCTACATGGTGCAGCCGCTCGGTTCGATGCCCAACCAGGGCGTGATCCGGATCGGCGCGCTCAGCCTCTCGCCCGACGACCCCGACTACCCGGCGTTCGACCTGCTGAACTACACGCTCGGCGGCGGGTCGTTCTCGTCGCGCATCACGCAGGTCGTCCGCACCGACAACGGCCTCGCCTACACGGCCAACTCGAGCGTCGGCGCCGAACTGCACTACCCGGGCGCGTTCGCGGCGTTCACGCAGACGAAGAACTCCACGGTCGTCTTCGCCGCGCAGTTGATGATGAACGAGATCGAGCGGATGTACAACGGCGGCGTGACCGAGAAGGACCTGCAGTTCGCCAGGCAGGCCCGGATCAACGCGTTCCCGTCGATGTTCTCGACGACCTTCGGCAACGTCACCAGCTTCGCGCGCCTCGAGTTCGAGGGGCGGCCGCGCGACTACTACGACACCTACCTGGCGCGGTACCGGAAGGTCACGCTGGCCGACGTCAAGCGGGTCGCGAGGAAGTACCTGCAGCCCGACAAGATGGTGGTGCTCGTGACCGGGTACATCGACGAGTGCAAGGCGGGCGCCGGCGCGTCGCTGCCGAACCAGGGCGCCATCGACGCGATGGCGGCCAAGTACGGCGGCCGGACGATCGACGGCCTGGCCAGGCGCCTCGGTGACGGCACGGTGCACGTGGTGACGGTGAAATAGGAGTCCCTGCAGAGCAAGGCTTGAAGCCTTGCTGCGACCGTTGACCCTCGGCAGCGCCGTCCCTGCACGTGTGGCGACATTGCTGCCGAGAATCTTCGGTCGGAACAGGGCTTCAGCCCAGCCGGCGGGCGTAGGGACGAGGGACGAAGCAACCCTCGTCCCCGATCCCCGATCCCCGATCCCCGTCCCTATTCCTTGATCGGCTTCAGGAATACCAGGTACGCGCCCCACCGGCTGGCGTAGCGCTCGAGATTGCCGCGGATGGCGAAACTCACCGTGCCCTGCATGTAGGTGCCGAACGGGCCGGCGAAGCCGATGCTGGCGTCGAGGCCGTCGAACTGCCTCGTCCCCGGCCCCTCCAGCCGGTTCGTCGTCCACGCGTGCGTGTAGTACCCCTGGAGCTTGGCCAGGTCGGCCACGTTGAACCCGTAGTACCCGCTGAGCGCGCCCACCTGGTCGAACGAGTCCACGCCGTTCGGGATCCCGTGCAGCGTCGGGCGCCTGAGGAACGAGGGGGAGTACTGCGAGAAGCGGTCGAGGTGGCGGCCGCCGAAGTACCCCGCCGAGACGCCGGCCTGCGTCAGCTTGCCGACGAACACGTGCTGGTCCAGCTCGATCGAGTACCGCGTCCAGTCCGGGTAGGTGACCTCGGGGCGGTCCGCGTACCCGAACCCGTTCCAGCCCGCCCGCCGCCCGTGCTCGATGGTCGTGATCGCGCTGAATCCCTTGCGGACGTACTTGGCCTCGCCGTACGTGGCGAAGGTGGCGCCGCTCGTCGGCACCCGGTAGGCCGCGTCGGTCGTGCCGGCGGCGCGGTAGATGTCGTAGTAGAAGCCGGCCTGGCCCGACACGTCGATGGCAGGCGTCACCTGCCAGTTGAGCAGCCCGCCGACGTACTGCTGGAAGCCGCGGATGCGGCGCGCGGCGACCTCCTTGTTGCCGGCGTACTCGTAGTAGCTGAAGGGCAGGGCGTCCAGCGACAGGTCGACGCCCCAGCGGAAGCCCTTGTTGATCTGCCGGGAGATGTTGGCCGCGAAGATGGGGCCGGCGAAGAACGCCGACAGCTGCAGGCCCGTCTTGCGCCAGTCGAAGTCCACCCAGCTCAGGCCGCCCAGCGGGATCGGGAACTTGTAGGACCCGTCGTAGATGAGGCCCCCGAGCAGCGCGAATACCCGCTTGCCGCCCGCCGGCTCGACGACGCGCTGGCCGTCCGCGGTCCGCCGGAGGGTGCGCAGCCCCTCGTCGGTGCCGCGGAACATTGGGTCGGTGGACGCGCGGGCCGCCTGGAGCCGCGCCTCGAAGCCGGGGTCGTTGATGTCGTACTCGCCGAAGCGGTACCGCTTCTCGACCGTCACCGTGCGCCCGGCCAGGTTGAGCGAATCCTCGGCGTAGATCGTTCGCACGAGGTTGAACGACTGCCCCTTCCGGTCCTTCACCACCTCGAAGTCCTGCGTCTCGACGTGGGCGGCGACGTTGTTCTTCCCGTCGCGCTGCTCGAGCTGCAGCCGGACCTGGCGGAAGTCCAGGCCGTCGATCCAGACCTTGCCGCTGTAGAGCGTCTCGCCCCCCTGCGCCGGCTTGATGGCGATCACGTAGCACAGGCGGCCGTCCACCGTGTCGGTGCCGAGCAGCCGGTAGGCGTACTTCTCGTCGATGCGCAGCTGGAGCGGCCGGGTGACGATCTGGTCGGGCTCGATCTGCGGGAGGGGGAACTCCTGGCTGCTCCTGAGCTTCACGCCGTTCACCCGGAAGGCGGTCTGCTGCCAGTCCTGGACGCCGGACCGATCGACGAACTCGCGCAGCTCGAGCGCGACGTCGAACGTCTCGGAGAGGTTCGTGATCTCGAAGTGGATGCCGAGGAAGCAGGGCACGGTGTAGTGGTCGAGCCGCAGGCGCTGCATCTCTTCGGCGGCCTGCCACCGCGCGATGATCTCCTCGACGCGCAGGCTCGATCGCCCGGTGACGCGCACCGCCTCGAACAGCCGGTCGCCGCCCGACGGCGCGCGGGCGGTCAGCAGGACGTAGGCGGTGTCGGCGCGGCATCCCGCCCCGCTCCCCGGCGGGAGCGCGTTGAGGCGCAGGCCGGTCAGCGCGTCCAGGCAGCCGACCTGCACGCTCTTCGCCGCGGTGACGCCCAGGTCCATCGGCGCTTCGGGCGTCGCGCCGGCTCTCAGCAGGAAGGCCACGTCGGCCGTCTGGCTGCCGACGAACGCCACCGCGGGAGAGACCGGCCGGCCGCCCGAGACCACGGCGACCGGGACGCGCGCGGGATCGGTCATCTCGAAATCGGCCCCGAGCGACCGCGCGATGACCCGGGCCGAACGGCCGAGCGCCCGCAGCGCGTCGAGGCTCGCCACGTCGAGCCACGCCGTCGAGGCGGCCGCCGCGCCCGGCGTCATCAGCAGGTCCAGCAGGGCGCGCGCCGACGCCTCGCGTCCGCCGCCCGGGGCGCCGGGCACGCGCGCGACGATCGGCTTGCCCGCCGCCACCGCCTCGAGGGGCGACGACGAGAAGCCCGGGAGCGCGCTCGAGGGCACGACCATCTCGTCGGCGTAGGCCATCAGGCGGGCCGCGGCGTCGATCGACCGGTCGGCCATCCCGGCGGGCAGGACGAGCGCGACGTCGAGCGACGGCTTCTCGCCCTTGAGGCGCACCATCAGCGTTGCGAACACGAAATGCAGCACGTCGTCGGGCGGCGCGTTCCCGGACGGTTCGACGATGACGCCGACGATGCCCTCGCGGCCGACGCCCAGCGCGGTCACGATCTCGCCGACCTGGCGCGACACGAGCGCCTCGCGCTCGCGGCCGGCGCCTGGCAGGGTGCCGATCCGAAGCCGCAGGTGGACGTAGAACTTCCCCGCGGCGACGGACGGCACGGCCGGCGCCGCGGCCCCCTCGCCGACGGCGGCGTCCACCGGCGGAAGGACCACGAGCGCGTCCGGCCCGCCCGTGTCGCGGAGGGCGCGAAACGCCTCGGAGGCGTCCACGCCCCGCGCCAGCGACACCGCCAGCCGCGGCAGCGGCGCAGACCGGGCGGCGGGAACGCCGGCGCACACGACGGCCGCGAGGACCACGGGCAGCAAGCGGGCGGGGGTGGCGTGTGTCATCGGCCGGTTCGGCGGTAAGATACCCCGAATCGTCATTGTCACACGGAGCATCCAGCCATGCCGAGAGTTCTGACGTCCGTCGTCGCCGCGTGCCTGCTGGCCCTTTCACCCGTCGCGTCGTCGGCCGGGAGCGCGCCGTCGCGCCAGCTGTCGCTCGACGACCTGGCCCGGCTCCGCACCGTGTCCGATCCCCAGGTTGCCCCCGACGGCAAGTGGGTCGCCTACGTCGTCGGCACGGTCAACGCCGTGAAGGACACGCACGACACCGACCTGTGGATGGCGAGCTGGGACGGCAAGCAGCAGATTCGCCTGACCTCCACGCCCGACAGCAGCGAACGCGCGCCGAAGTGGAGCCCGGACGGCCGTTACCTGGCGTTCCTGGCCACGCGCGGCGACGAGGCCGAGAAGAAGAAGGGGCCGCAGGTGTGGCTGCTCGACCGGAACGGCGGCGAGGCGCAGCGGCTCACCGACGTCAAGGGCGGCGTGTCCGACTACGCGTGGTCGCCCGACGGGAGCCGGCTCTGCCTGGTCGTCAACGACTTCGATCCCTCCTCGGACCCCGAGACGATGGAGGGCTGGAAGCGGAAGACCCCGCCGCCGATCGTCATCGACCGGTACTACTTCAAGTCGGATCAGGGGGGCTACCTGACGCGCCTCTACTCGCACCTGGCGCTGTTCGACATGGCGACCAAGAAGGTGGAGGCGCTGACCACGGGATCGACGGACGACCAGTCGCCGGCCTGGTCGCCCGACGGGAAGCAGATCGCGTTTGTCAGCAATCGCACGCCGCACCCGGACCGTAACGACAACACCGACATCTTCGTCGTCGAGGCGCGGCCCGGGGCGGAGGCGCGGCCCGTCACCACCTACCCGGGGCGTGACGAGGGGCAGCCGTCGTGGAGCCCCGACGGCAAGTGGATCGCCTACTTCCAGGCCGACCTGACGAAGTACGTGGAGTACTACCAGGACAAGCTGGCGATCGTGCCGGCGGCCGGGGGAACCGCGAGGGTGCTGACGACCGCGCTCGACCGCGCGGTGATGGGCGACATTCTCTGGGCGCCCGACGGCCGGAGCCTGCGCGTCGCGGTCGAGGACGACCGGACGATCTACGTCGGCCAGGTGTCGGCGGCGACGGGCGCGGTGGAGAAGCTGACGACGGGCGAGCGGACGGCGTACGCGATCTCGCCGCGAGGCGGCGAGGGCAGCCTGGCGCTGCTCGAGTCGTCGCCGGCCGCGCCGCCCGAGGTCTACGTGCTCGAGGGCGGCAAGCTCCGGCAGCTCTCGCACCAGAACGACGCCTGGCTCGCCGACGTGCGGCTCGCGACGACCGAGAACTTCAGCTGCAAGGCGAAGGACGGCACGGTCGTCAACGGGATCGTCCGGAAGCCGGCCGGCTTCCTCGCCGGGAAGAAGTACCCGACGCTGCTCATCATCCACGGCGGGCCCAACGGCCAGGACGAGGACGCCTTCGACTTCCTCCGCGAGTGGTTCGCGGCCAACGGCTACGTCGTGCTGGCGGTCAACTACCGCGGCAGCTCCGGGCGCGGTTCAGCGTACCAGAAGGCGATCTTCGCCGACTGGGGCGACAAGGAAGTGATGGACCTGCTGGCGGCGGTGGACTGGGCGGTGGCGGGCGGCTTCGCGGATCCCGACCGGCTCGGGATCGGCGGGTGGAGCTACGGCGGCATCCTCACCGACTACACCATCGCCAGCGACACGCGCTTCAAGGCGGCGATGAGCGGCGCCAGCACGGGCTTCACCGTCGCCCTCTACGGCGTGGACCAGTACATCCTCCAGTACGACAACGAAATCGGCCCGCCGTACGACCCGAAGTCGTGGGAGACCTACCAGCGGATCGCCTACCCGTTCCTGCACGCGGACCGAATCAAGACGCCGACGCTGTTCATGTCGGGCGACAAGGACTTCAACGTGCCGACGGTCGGCGTCGAGGAGATGTACCAGGCGCTCAAGAGCCTCGACAACGTCCCCGCCGAGCTCGTCATCTACCCCGGGCAGCACCACGGCCTCACGGTGCCGAGCTACATCCGGTACAGGCTGGAGAAGTGGGTGGGGTGGTATGACAGGTTCATCAAGAAGTAAGAAGTAAGAAGTAAGAAGTAAGAAGTACGAAGTGGCTCAGGGCTCAAGGCTCAGGGCTTCGGGCTCACGGCGTGACGCGTGTGACGCCGGCCCGAGCCTGGAGCCTTGAGCCTTGAGCCCTGAGCCTGAACCTGAGCCCCCCGTCCTTCCCCGGCTCCGCTCCATGGTAGAAATAGATGGAGAGGTGCCCATGCCTGCCGTGACCGAATCCGCCGTGCTCGACGCGCTCCGTTCCGTCAAGGACCCCGACCTCCACCGCGACATCGTCGCGCT
>JAJXZZ010000181.1 GCA_021779795.1 Acidobacteriota bacterium
GGTGGACGGCCACGGGCCTCACTATACACGATGGGCGCCGGGGCCGACAACGCGCGGCCGGCAGCCGCGGCGGCGCCGATTCGCGCTAAGATTGGCGCCTATGGCCCGCAGCCCGAGACCCGCGCCTCGCGTGCGCCTGGTCGTCCTCCTCCTGCTCGCCGTCGTCGCGGCGTCGTGCGCCCGCCTGGACGGGCGCCGCCAGGTGTCGCTCGTGATCACCGGCGGGGATGTCGTCACCATGGACGCGCGGCGGCGCGTGCTGTCGCCGGGCGCGGTGGCCGTGGACGGCACCGACATCGTCGCCGTCGGGAGTCCCGAGGAGATCGGGCGGCGGTTTGCCGGCGCCGAGACCATCGACGCGGCCCGGCAGGTGATCATGCCCGGCCTGGTCAACACCCACACGCACGCGCCGATGGTCATGTACCGCGGCCTGGCCGACGACCTGGCGCTGATGGACTGGCTGCAGAAGTACATCTTCCCGGCCGAGGCCAAGACGGTGTCGCCCGAGATGGTGCGCATCGGCACCCGGCTGGCGGCGCTCGAGATGATCCAGTCGGGGACGACGACCTACGCCGACATGTACTACTTCGAGGAGGAGGAGGCGCGCGCCGCCCGGGCCGCCGGCCTCCGCGGCGTGCTGGGGGAGACCGTCATCGGCTTCCCCGTGCCCGACGCGAAGACGCCGGCCGACGCCCTCCGGCGCGCCGAGGCCTTCATCCGCGCGTTCAAGGGCGACGCGCTGATCACGCCGGCGCTGGCGCCCCACTCGACCTACACGGTGGACGAGGCGAGCCTGCGCGCGGTGCGGGCCATGGCCGACCGCTACCACGTGCCGATCCTCATCCACGTGGCCGAGACCCAGGACGAGGTGCGCATCATCGGCGAGCGCCACCACCTGACGCCCGTCGGGTGGCTGGCCTCGATCGGCTTCCTCGGGCCCGACGTCGTCGCCGCGCACGGCGTCTGGGTGACCGACGACGACATCGCCATCCTGAGGCGGACGGGGACCTCGGTGTCGCACAACCCCGAGAGCAACATGAAGCTGGCGAGCGGGATCGCGCCGGTGCCGAAGATGCTCGCCGCGGGCGTGACCGTCGGGCTCGGCACCGACGGCGCCGCGAGCAACAACGACCTCGACATGTTCGGGGCCATGCGGCAGGCCGCCTTCCTGCACAAGGTGGCGCTCGGCGACCCGCGCGTGATCCCGGCCGAGGTGGCGGTGGAGATGGCGACCATCGACGGCGCCCGCGCGCTCGGGCTCGACCGGGCGATCGGGTCGCTCGAGCCGGGCAAGCGCGCCGACCTCATCACCGTGTCGATGGCGGGCGCCCGCCAGACGCCGATGTACAACCCGGTGTCGCACCTGGTCTACGTCTGCCGCGGCGGCGACGTGCGGACCACCGTCGTCAACGGGCGCGTGCTGATGCGCGACCGGCGGGTGCGCACGCTGGACGAGCGCGCCGTCCTCGCCGACGCCCGGGCGCTCGCGCGGAAGGTGCGCGCCGCGGTGGCCCCGGCTACTCGTTGAGGACGCCGATGTAGGGCAGGTTGCGGTACCGCTCGGCGTAGTCGAGGCCGTAGCCGACGACGAACCGGTCCTCGATCGTGAAGCCGACGTACTCGACCTTCACCTCGACCTTCCGGCGGGACGGCTTGCTGAGCAGGCAGGCCGTGCGCAGCGTCTTCGGCGACCGGGCGTGGAGGATTTCCTGCAGGTACGCCAGCGTCAGCCCCGTGTCGACGATGTCCTCGACGATGATGACGTTGCGGCCTTCGAGCCCCGAATCGAGGTCCTTGATCATCCGCACCTCGCCCGACGAGGTCGTTCCCTTCGCGTAGCTCGACACGGCCATGAAGTCGATCGTCACGGGCCGGTCCATGGCGCGGATCAGGTCGCCCAGGAAGAGGAAGGCGCCCTTGAGGATGGCCACGAGGTGCAGGTCCTCGCCGGCCGGATAGCCGGCGGAGATCTCGGCAGCCAGCGCGGCGATGCGCGCCTGGATGTCGGCGGTGCTGAGCAGGACGGTCGGCGACGAGTCGGGCATGACGGATTCTCCAGGAGGACGAGGCCGCAGCCTAGCACATTTCCGGGCGCGGGAAAAAGCGCGGCGCGGTCGTGATATGCTCGATGCCCGCGGGGCAGGCCGGAGCGGCCGGCGTCCCGGTTCGGATCGCGGGTGGCGATGAGCGAACCTCTGACGATAGCCTTGGGCGCCGACCACGGGGGGTTCGACCTCAAGCAGCAGATCAAGGAGCACCTCTCGGCGCTCGGCCACGCCGTGCGGGACTGCGGGACCCACGGCCGGGAGGCGGTGGACTATCCCCGGTTCGCCCTGGCCGTGGCGTCGCTCGTCGCGTCGGGCGAGTGCCGGTTCGGCGTGATGGTGGACGGCGCCGGCATCGGGTCGGCCATGGCCGCCAACAAGGTGCCGGGCGTGCTGGCCGCGGCCTGCTACACCGAGGCGCTGGCCCGCAACAGCCGCGAGCACAACGACGCCAACGTGCTGACGCTCGGCGCGGGCCAGACCGGCGCCGACGCCGCGCTGCGCATCGTGGACGTCTTCCTGGCGACCGCGTGCACGGCCGACCGCCACCGCGCCCGGGTGCAGCTGATCAGGGATTACGAGCGAGGACGCATGAGCAGTTCCGCGCAGGGGGGGCCGGCGCTGTCGGCCGAGGACGTCAACCGGATCGCCGAGCGCGTGCGGCAGCTGCTGGCCGAGCAGGGGAGCGCGGTCCGGCCCGCGGCGCCGATGTCGCGCGCGCAGGTGGCCGCCCTGATCGACCACACGCTGCTCAAGCCCGAGGCGACCGTCGCCGACATCGAGCGGCTGTGCGACGAGGCCCGGCGCCACCGCTTCTTCTCGGTCTGCGTCAACCCGAGCTACGTCCGCCAGGCGGCGGCGCTGCTGCGCGGCAGCCCGGTCAAGGTCTGCTGCGTCGTCGGGTTCCCGCTGGGCGCGCAGCCCCCCGAGACCAAGGCGCTCGAGGCGCGGCGCGCGATCCGGGAGGGGGCCCGCGAGATCGACATGGTCGTCAACATCGGCGCGCTCAAGGGGCGCGAGGACGCCGTCGTGCTCAAGGACATCCGGTCGGTCGTCGAGGCCTGCAAGGACGGCCGGGCGATCTGCAAGGTGATCCTCGAGACGGCCCTGCTGACCGACGAGGAGAAGGTGCGCGGCTGCGAGCTGAGCGTGAAGGCGGGGGCCGACTACGTGAAGACGTCCACCGGCTTCGGGCCCGGCGGCGCGACCGCCGCCGACGTGGCGCTGATGAGCCGCACCGTGGCCGCGCGCAAGCTGGGCGTGAAGGCCGCGGGCGGGATCCGCAGCTACGCCGATCTGCTGAAGATGGTCCAGGCCGGCGCGACGCGCGTCGGCAGCAGCAGCAGCGTGAAGATCCTGGAGGAGGCGGCGGCGGCCGGCGCCGCCGACTGAGCGCCCCGAGACGGGCTGGACGCCACACATGGCCGAACTGCGTTGCTACATCTTCCTCGACCGCCTGCAGCCCCAGTACGCGTCGTTCCTCGGCACCGTGTCGCAGGGGTTCCTGCCCGTGCCGGGACAGGCGTCGCTGTTTGTCGAGATCGCGCCCGGCATGGACATCATGCGGGTGACCGACGTCGCGCTGAAGGCCACCGACGTCAAGCCGGGCATGCTGATCATCGAGCGGCTCTACGGGATGCTCGAGATCCACTCCGACTCGCAGGCCGACGTCCGGCAGGCCGGGCGGGCGATCCTCGAGGCCCTCGAGCTGAAGGAAGAGGACCGGATCAAGCCGGAGCTGGTCTCGAGCCAGGTGATCCGGAACATCACCGACTACCACACGCAGCTCATCAACCGGACGCGGCACGGCGACCTGATCCTGCCCGGGCAGTCGCTGTACGTGATGGAGGTCGCGCCGGCCGGCTATGCGGCGCTGGCGGCCAACGAGGCCGAGAAGGCGGCGCACATCAACATCCTCGAGGTGCGGGCGTTCGGCAGCTTCGGCCGCGTCTACCTCGGGGGCGACGAGCGCGACATCGACGTGGGGCACCGGGCCGCCGAGCAGGCGATCCGCGAGGTGACGGGCCGACCGGGCCGGGCGTAGGCCACGGGAAGGCGGAGCGGAGTGGACGACGCGCCGGGCCGGGTGCCGGGCGGCGTCCGAAGCGGGCGGCCGCCGCGACGGTCGGCGGGCCGCGAAGGGAGCGAGGACCATGAGTGACGCGCTTGGCATGATCGAAACGCGGTCGTTTCCGGCCGTGGTCGAGGCCGCGGACGCCGCGGTCAAGGCGGCCCGGGTGGAGCTGGTGACCTACGAGAAGACCGGGGGCGGCTACGTCTCGGTCGTCATCCGCGGCGACGTGGCGGCCGTGAAGGCCGCATGCGACGCGGCGCAGGTGGCCGCCGGCCGCGTCGGCGAGGTCGTGGCCGTGCACATCATCGCGCGCCCGCACCTCAACGTGGACCAGGTCATGCCGCTCGGCCGCGCCGCCGAGGCCAGGGCCGCGAAGAAGTAGCCGCGCTGGAGACGCGCTGTATGCTGCTGGCGAAAGTGGTCGGCACCGTCGTCGCCACGCGCAAGGAGGCGAGCCTCGACGGCCTCAAGCTGCTCGTCGTGCGCCCGGTGAACGAGGACGGGCAGGCGGCGGGCGCGCCGCTGGTGGCCGCCGATGCCGTCGGCGCGGGGCCCGACGAGATCGTGCTCATCGCGGCCGGCAGCTCCGCCCGGCAGACGCAGGCCACCGACAAGCGGCCGGTCGACGCCGTCGTCATGGCGATCGTCGACAGCTGGAGCGTCGGCGGCGAGACCCGGTACAAGAAGTAGCCCGATGGCCAGCCTCTCGGACCGCGACATCGACGCGATCGCCCGCCGCATCGTGGCCGACCTGGGGGCCCCGGCGGCCGACGCGCCGCCCGCTCCGGCGGGCGGGCCGCGGGCCGGGGCCGATGCCGGCGCCTACGCCGGCGCCTACGCCACGGTGGACGAGGCCGTGAGCGCGGCGCGCCGGGCCCAGTCGGTCTTCGTCCGCCTGCCCCTCACGACGCGGGCGAGGATCCTCGCGGCGATCCGCCACGCGATGGTGGAGCACGCGGCGGCGCTCGCGAAGGCCGCGCACGAGGAGACGGGCCTCGGCCGGGTCGAGGACAAGGTCGTCAAGAACCTGCTCGTCACCGAGAAGACGCCGGGCCTGGAGGACCTGTACCCCGCCGCCGTCACCGGCGACCACGGCCTGTCGCTCGTCGAGCCGGCGCCGTTCGGCGTCATCGGGGCGATCACGCCGATCACCAACCCGACCTCCACCATCATCTGCAACGCGATCGGCATGCTGGCGGCGGGGAACACGGTCGTGTTCAACGTCCATCCCTCCGCCCGCGCCTGCTCGGTCCGCACCGTCGCCCTGATCAACCAGGCGATCCGCGCGGCCGGCGGGCCGCCCGACGTCGTCACCTGCCTGCGCGAGCCGACCATCGGCACGGCGCAGGAGCTGATGCGCCACCCGGGCGTGCGCCTGCTGGTGGTGACCGGCGGCGGGGCGGTCGTCAAGGCCGCCATGGCCAGCGGCAAGCGCGCGATCTGCGCCGGGCCCGGCAACCCGCCGGTCGTCGTGGACGAGACCGCGCACATCGACAAGGCCGGCCGCGACATCGTCGCGGGGGCGTCCACCGACAACAACATCATCTGCACCGACGAGAAGGAAGTGTTCGTCGTCTCGAGCGTGGCCGATCCGCTCGTCCGCGCCATGACGGCGGCCGGCGCCGTGCTCGTGGAGCCGGCGCTGCTCGGACCGCTCGAGCGGCTGATCTTCGCGGGCACCGAGGGCCCCGGCCGCCCCGCGCACGTCAACCCCGGCCTCGTCGGGAAGAACGCCGGCACGATCCTCCGGCAGATCGGGATGAACGTCCCCGACTCGGTCCGGCTGGCCGTGGTCGAGGTGGACGAGGGGCACCCGCTGCTGTGGACCGAGCAGATGATGCCGGTCCTGCCCGTGTGCCGGGTGGAGAGCGTGGACCGGGCGATCGACCTGGCCGTGACAGTCGAGGGCGGGCACCGCCACACCGCCGTCATGCACTCGACCAACATCGACAGCCTGAGCCGGATGGCGCGCGAGTGCGACTGCAGCATCTTCGTCAAGAACGGCCGGTCGCAGGCCGGGCTGGGGCTCGACGCGGAGGGCTACGCCTCGTTCACCATCGCCAGCCCGACGGGGGAGGGCCTCACCGGGCCGCGGTCGTTCTCGCGGTGGCGGCGCTGCGTGATGGTGGACCACTTCAGGATCACGTGATGAAGAAAGCACCCGCGCTGGCGGTCATCGAGTTCAGCGACATCCCCACCGGGATCGACGCGACCGACGCGATGCTGAAGAAGGCGCCGATCGCCTTCGTCAAGTCGGGCACGATCACCCGCGGCCGGTTCCTCACGCTCATCGGCGGCAGCACCGCGTCGGTGGAGGAGGCGCTCGGCGAGGGGCGGTCGCGGGCCGGCGAGCGCGTCCTCGATCACCTGCTGCTGGCCGACGTCCACCCGCGCGTCTACGACGCGGTGCTCGGCGGACGCCGCTCGTCCGGTTCGGGTGCGCTGGCGGTCATCGAGACGGATACCGTGGCCTCGAACATCCGGGCCGCGGAACTCGCGCTGAAAGGCACGCCGGTCGAACTGGTCGAGCTGCGCCTGGCCGACTCCGGGCTCTCGGGCAAGGGCGTCAGCATCTACCAGGGCGAGCTGCCCGACATCGAGGCGGCCGTCGAGATCGCCGCGGGCTACCTGCGCCAGGAGGGCGTGGGCGTGCGGCAC